>NZ_JBKYMO010000727.1:0-2084 GCF_047302915.1 Massilia sp. CT11-108
CGCACGATGACCGTGGAAGCCGGCTGCATCCTGCAGGACATCCAGCAGGCGGCCAGCGAACACGGCATGCTGTTCCCGCTGTCGCTGGCGGCCGAAGGCAGCTGCACCATCGGCGGCAATTTGTCGACCAATGCGGGCGGCACCGGCGTCCTGCGCTACGGGAACACGCGCGAACTGTGCCTGGGCCTGGAAGTCGTCACGGCGCAGGGCGAGGTGTGGGATGCCCTACGGGGCCTGCGCAAGGACAACACCGGCTACGACCTGCGCGACCTGTACGTGGGCGCGGAGGGCACGCTCGGCGTCATCACGGCGGCCGTACTGAAACTGTTCCCGCAGCCGAAGGCGGCGATCACGGCGCTCGTCGCGCTGGCCACGCCGCGCGACGCGCTGGCGCTGCTGAAGCTCGTCGAAGGCGAATGCGGGCCGACCTTGACGGGCTATGAATTGATGAGCGACGTCAGCCTGCGCCTCGTCGCCAGCCACTTCCCCGACCTGCCGAAGCCGTTCCCGGAACGCTATCCGCAATACGCGCTGCTGGAACTGTCGAGCCACGAGTCCGAGGCGCACGGCGTGGCGCTGCTGGAGCGCGCGATCGAACGGGCGCTGGAAGACGGGCTCGCGCAGGACGCCGTCGTCGCGACGTCGATCGCCCAATCGCGCGCGCTGTGGGCCATCCGCGAGCACATCCCGCTCGCGCAGGCGGCGGCCGGCAAGAACATCAAGCACGACATCTCCGTGCCGATCTCGCGCATCGCCGACTTCATCGAGACGACGGATGCGCAACTGGACGCGGACTATCCCGGTGTGCAGGTCGTCTGCTTCGGCCACCTGGGCGACGGCAACCTGCACTACAACGTCGCGCCGCCGGAAGACATCCGCCACGACGATTTCCTCGCCGAGCAGGGCCCCATCAACCGCATCGTGCACGACAGCGTGGCGGCGCATGGCGGGTCGATCTCGGCCGAGCACGGGATCGGCGCGTTGAAGCGCGACGAGCTGTCGCGCTACAAGTCGCCGGTCGAGCTGCAGCTGATGCGTGCGATCAAGGCTGCGCTCGACCCGCTGGGCATCATGAACCCCGGTAAAATCCTGTGACCCGGAGACCTTCATGATGCGTTTTCTTCCCCTGCTGGCGGCCTGCCTGTTGACCAACGCCCTCGCCGATCCCGTCTACAAGTGCACGCACGACGGCAAGACGGGTTACTCGGATCGCCCGTGCGCCCACGGCAAATCGGTCGAACTGCCGGCGCCGGCGGGCATCCGCCCGGACGGCGCGGAATCGGTGCCGACGCGCGACGCGCGCACGCTTCTCGCGCTGGAAAAGCTGCGCATCGCAAGGGAGAAAGAACAGGAACGCAGCGACAAGGCCGACGCGCGCCAGGCCAGAGCCGCCGCCACGCACCGCAAGCAGTGCGCGCGGCTGAACCTGCGCAAGCGCTGGGCCGAGGAAGACGTCGCCCGGCTGACCGGCCGCGCCAGGGTGGCCGCGCAGCGCCGGTCGAAACGGGCGACGGAAGCGCTGGCGGTGGAATGTCCGGCGTGATCTTCGGCGTCAACCCGTTGTCGCGCTGGCTGCTGTTCGGCGAGTGGCGCGCGCACCCGATGCGCGCGGTGCTGGCCGTCGTCGCCATCGCGGTCGGCGTCGCGATGGGCTTCGCCATCCACCTGATCAATGCGGCGGCATTCAATGAATTCAACGCGGCCGTGCACAGCCTGTCCGGCCAGGCCGACGTCCAGGTCACGGGACGCGAAGCCTTGTTCGACGAAGGCATCTATCCGCGCCTGGCCACCCACGAAGGGGTCGCCCTCGCCTCGCCCGTGCTGGAAGTCGACGCCGCCCGGGCCGATGGCCAGGGGTCGCTGAAGATCGTCGGCCTCGACGCGTTCCGCGCCGGCTATATCGCCCCCGACCTGATGGGCGTGCCGGATGCGTCCCACCCGTACGACGTCCTCGCGGACGACGCCGTGTTTCAGTTGCGGGGGCGGGCGCGGGGGGGGGGGGGCGGGGGCGGGGGGGGGGGCGGGCTGGGGGGGTTTTTCAAAAGAGGGGCCCCCCGCGGGGGGGGGGGGGGGGGGGGGGGGGG
>NZ_JBKYMO010000728.1:0-2078 GCF_047302915.1 Massilia sp. CT11-108
AGAATCTTCTCGTCGCCGGCGCTCAGCATCGCGCCGGTGGCCGTGCCCGCCCCCGCCAGGAAGCCGCGCCTGGCTTGCCGCATGAAGCACGCGGCCGCGCCCGTGGCCGTTCCCTGAGACGCGCCGCAAGCGGCCGGGCCGTTCAGTCCCGACTGAACGGCATGACTCCCGAATCGCAATTCTCCGTGTACCTGGCTGCATGAGTGCAGCGGCAGCATGCTGCCGTTTCACGCGTCCATTGCCGGGCTTACGTGTTCCGGCACGATACTGTTGAATCCTCCACCTGCCCGTAACGCCGTTTTTAAAGGCCGTGTTCGCGCGAGTCATGTGAACGTCAGACCGTCGCCGTGGTCATGCGAATCGTCGAGATCACTCATCGGGAGCGGCGATGCGCAGCCTGTCGGTCGACGAATTGTTTGCCTCGCTGGCCGCGGTGGAATCGTCGGCCAGCGCGCTTGCCCGTCTGAGGGAATGGAGCGCCAGCATTGCGCATCCGGCCGCGTGCAACGCCCCGACAGGGACACCGCTCATCAAAGAAAAAGCGGGTAACGACGCATGGTCGTTACCCGCTTCGCCGTGACGCCGCTTGCGCACGGATCGCAGGCTTCTACACCCGCTTGACGTTGCGCGTAAACGCATCGTTCTTGGTCGGCAGGACGAAGATTTTAGGCGACTTGTCGCTGCCCTTGTCGTCGTCCTTCCCGTCCTTTTCTTCTTTCTTGTCTTTCTTGTCCTTCTTGTCCGCTTTCTTGTCGTCTTTCTGCCCGGTCTTCCCGGTCTTGTGCTCGCCCTTCGACGGCTTGGACGGCTCCGACACGTGACTGGTCGTGGACGTGTGGCCGCCTTTCTTGCCGCGTCCGCCCGGGACGAGCGACGCCGCCGTCAGCACTGCGGCGCCGCCGAAGACCGCGTCGCTGACGGTGCCGTTCGCCAGCGCGGTCGCGCCCGCGTTCGTGCCCGTCTCCACCGCCGATTTGACCACCTTGCCGACACTGCCATGCATCAGGCCGGCAATCGCGCCGTTGATCTGGTCGTTGCCGATGTGCAGGGCCGACAGGGCCGAGGCCGCGATCGTGGTGCCCATGCCTTCCGGGGTCAGGTCGGCCGCCAGGTTGAGCGCATCCTCGCCGACATGGCCGAGTTCGCCCATCATCCCCTTCAGGTCGCCATGGGCCAGGTCCTTGACGGCGCTGAGCGAATGTTCGACGATGCCCTCGGCCGAATTGACCAGGTCCTTCAGGCCCGCGTCGGTGCCCTTGTTGACCGCATCCTTGACGGTTTCCAATCCTTTTTCGACATCCGCGACGAGGTGGTCGAAGCCCTTGCCGAGGTGGAGGTCGCCGAGCGTCTTGAGGGCCATGTCGGCGGTGCCGGTGGCCGCGTCCGCCGCCGTCTTTTCCAGGTCCGAGCCGAGCTTGGCCAGGTCCTGCAGCGCCAGCTTCATGTTGCCCTGCATGAGCGCCTCGGTCAGGTCGAGCGCATCCTTCAACACGTTGAGGACGTCGTGCGCCAGTTTCTTCGCGAGGTGCTCGACGCCGTGGGCGACCGCGCCAGCGGCCTTCTCGATATCGTGGCCGAGATGTTGAAACGCGTGTTTCATTTTTGTAAATATACTGCTCATGCTGTGCTCCTCGATGCGCCGGTGCGCGTTGGGTTGCGGGAGAGTGAAAAGGTTTGGCCGCGCAGAATCGCAAACGCGATCCTCCTGGTACGTAGCGTAAGAGAATGGCGGTCCCCGGCCGGGGCGGGATGCGAAGAGGTGCGGTTGGCGCCGAAGTCAGGCCGGCGCTTCGCCGGGACGGGCCGCGCTTCGCTGGCGGTCGCGCGGGCGCGGCGGCGGATCCCTAAGATGGCGGCCATTCGCATTCAAGGAATCCGCATGACACGCATACACGGCGCCGCCGCGTATCCCACGCCACCGGCACTCGACTCGACGGCCGATGTGGCCGCTACCTCCCGCGCGGCCGGCGTTTCCCGCAGCAGGGGGAACACGACGCTGTTGGCACCGGGTGCGCCCGACGTCCTCGCGGCCAAGTCCTCTGGCGGCGCCGGCAGCCGGGCCAGGGTCGCGTCGGCCC
>NZ_JBKYMO010000729.1:0-2078 GCF_047302915.1 Massilia sp. CT11-108
GCCCACGGCAGCCGGTCGCCGCCGCGAACGTGGCCGGCGCTGCCGGCCGACAGCGGGCTGTCGGGATAATGGATGCCCATCTGCGACAGCACCCGGAACATGAACGCCCGCACCGGTTCGATGCCGTACGCGGCCGACGCGAACAGGGGTGCGATGTGCGTGCGCACGAAGTCCGCGAACCCGCCCTCGGCGACGACGAACGAGAACGCGCGGTCCGTCGTCTCGACCAGCCGCTGGGCGAACGCCTTGCGCTCGGCCTCGTAGGTATCGATGAGCGTTTCCGGCGCCCGGCCCCGCAGCACGTGGGCCAGCTTCCACGCGACGTTGATCGCGTCGCCGATCCCCGTGTTCATGCCCTGGCCGCCGGCCGGGCTGTGGACGTGGGCCGCGTCGCCCAGCAGCAGCGCCCGTCCGGACCGGTAATGCCCCGTCACCCGGTGGTGCACGCGGTAGGTCGAGAACCAGTTCACCTGGCGGATGGTCAAGCCCAGGCTCGCGATGGCGCGCTGGCGCACGTCGTCGAACGCCAGCGTGTGGCCCTCGCGCACCTCGGCGTCGCGTACGGCGCCGATCAGGCGCGCATTGCCCTGCTGGTCATACGAGAACAGCGCGGCGAAATCGCCCTCCTCCAGCGACAGGTGGATCTCCCCGTTCGCCGCCGGGCCGCTCACTTCCACGTCGGCGACGTAGAACGTATGCTGGTACGTGCCGCCCTCGAAACCGGTCCCCAGCTGATGGCGCACGATGGAGTGCGCGCCATCGCACCCGGCCAGCCAGGCGGCGCGGCACACCGATTCGCCCGCCGGGCCGCGCAGCCGCGCCGTCACGCCCGCCGCATCCTGCTCGAAGCCCAGCAGTTCGGTATTGCGCTCGACCGTCACGCCCGCCTCCTCCAGGCGCCGCACGAGCACCCGCTCGTGGCGGTCCTGCGGATAGATCAGCACGAACGGATACGGGGTCAGTTCGCGGCCGGCGTCGCGGAAGGACAGGCGCGCGCGCCGTTCGCCCTTTGCCCACAGGTTGATGGCGGGATTGCGCAGGCCACCCGCGACGATCTCGTCCACCAGGTCGAGCTGGCGGTACAGTTCCAGCGTGCGCGCCTGCACGGCCATCGCGCGCGAGCTCGTGCCCGGCCCCGCGCTGCGGTCCACGATCCGTACGTCGACGCCCTGGCGCACGAGCCACAGGGCCAGCACGAGGCCGGTCGGTCCGGCCCCCGCGATCAGTACTTCGGTCTCGTCCATGTCGCCTCCTCGCAGAACAGAATGACAGGAAATCCGCCGCATACGGCGCACGCTAACGATACAGTATGTGACGCGCGTCCCGCTACAATGCTCCGGTCGGGCTTGTTAGAGGAAAGGATGGCGCCGTTAACATCGTCTGCAACTCGGGCGCGACAGCGACGACAGCGCCGAGCTGGCCCTCGTCCTGCACGCGCCCGTGCCGCCCGGCCTGCCTGCGAAGACGCCGGCGGCCATCGTGGCGTGCATCGCGGACTGGATGGCAACCCGTGACGTCGATGCGGTCGTGTGGACGGCGCTGCCGGCCAAGTTTGCCGGCGTCAGCGAACGGGCGCCCAGCCCGCACGAGGCGGTCGCGCTGCTGGCCGGGCTGCAGGGGGAGGAGCGGGCCAGGGCCGAGGAATACGTGCGCCGGATTCCGGGGGATATCCGGACGTTGTATCGCGGGGTGATCGAGGAACGGCTGGGCTGGACGCCACGCCAATAAGCCGTCATTCCCGCGCAGGCGGGAATCCATGCCGAGTGTCCCCGTTCGGATCAGTATGGGTCCCCGCTTGCGCGAGGACGACGACGGCTGATCACCCGCCCGTCTTCAGTTTTTCCATCAGCTTGCGCGCCTCGTCCGCCTGCGCAAACCGCATGTCGCCCGCCAGCAACCCGTCGAGTTCCTTGCGCGCCGCGGCCTTGTCGCCGCTGGCGGCCAGCGCCGCGGCCAGGTGGTAGCGGATGTCGCGCTGAACAATCTTGCGCTGTGCTACCAGGCGCTGGGCGACGCGCGCGCGCAGGCGACGGCCGAGGCGGCGCTGAACGCTGCGCCGAAGCGCGCGGACGTGATGG
>NZ_JBKYMO010000730.1:0-2076 GCF_047302915.1 Massilia sp. CT11-108
TCGTCGAGCAGCACGTCGAGCGGCGGCAGGTCCGTGTCCCATTCGACGAGCGTGGGCACGGCGCCGAAGCGCGCCAGCGCCGCGCGGTACAGGTCCCACACGGGCGGCGCGACCCGGGCGCCGTGGTGGTCGATGAGGCCATCGGCCGTGACGAGATGGCCGCCCAGGTGGATCTCGCCCACGCAGCCGGCCGGCAGCGCGGCGATGGCGGCATGCGGATCCTCGCCGTGATTGCGCTCGTTGACGTACAGGTTGTTCACGTCCAGCAGCACGCCGCAACCCGTGCGGCGCGCGAGTTCGGCGAGGAAGTCCGCTTCGCTCATCGCGTCGCCCGCGAAGCGCACGTAGGTGGAGACGTTTTCGACGAGGATGCGCCGTCCCAGCACGTCCTGCACGCGCCCGACGCGCGCGGCGACGAGGCCGAGCGCCTCATGGTCCAGCCGCAGGGGCAGCAGGTCGTTCAGCTGGCGGTCGCGCAGCGCGCCCCAGGACAAGTGTTCGGAGACGAGGACCGGCTGGAGTGTTTGCACGAGGGCGGCCACGCGGGCCAGGTGGTCATCGGAAAAGCCGTGCACAGACCCGAGGCCGAGGCCCACGCCGTGCAGGCTGACTTGATAGTCGCGGCGCACCGCGGACAGCACGCGCCAGTCGTGGCCCGCGCGCGCGAGAAAGTTTTCCGTGTGGACCTCGACCCAGCCAACGTCGGGCCGGCGGTCGAGGAAATCGCGGTAATGCGGCGCGCGCAGACCGATGCCGGCGGCCATGGTAGTGCTTATTTACCCTGCTTCGGCGGATTGAGTTTGCCGCCGGCTTTTTCGCAGGTGCCCTTCGGGACGAATTTCCATTCGCCCGGGTCCTTGTCGGCCGTCGCCATGCCGGCGCAACCGTGGGTGGCGGTACCGCAATCGTTCTGGCCGGCCTTGGCGACGCCGTAGCATTTTTCTTCGTTGCCGGATTGCGCATCCATCTGGCCGCCGGCCGTGGCCTGGGTGGCGCAGACGCTCGCGAGCGCGGCGGCGATCAGGGCTTGTCGTTTGTTCATGAGCATTCTCCAAAAATACGCGTACGTACCGCGGGAGGCATTCTATCCCGGTCGGAACGTGCTGAGGGGAAAAGTAACCCGGCCGGGGCGGCCGTTGTCGGCTGCGCGCCGGACGTTGTCGTCACTAGCGGCAGCCCGATGGTGGCGGCTGAGCGGATGGTATTGTGTGGCCGCCCCCGTCGCGCCGGGTACTGGGCCGATAACGCGGGCGGCGGGAATTCCGTTGACGCGCGCGCGTCAGGCCGTCGTGTTGATGTGGTTGCCCAGGTGCGGCGGCAGGTTCGACGCCGGCGCGGCGGACTGCACGGCTTCCAGCAGCTGGGTGGCTGCCGCAGCCTGGATGTCCTGCGTCTTTTTCAGCACGGCGACGGCGACGTCCTGGCGGGTGCCGGTGTCGGCGATGCTGGTGGCAAGCTTGGCGATACCTAAGGCGTCCATATGCGCTCCTGGTGGGTGTGTCGACAGTCGGGCAGCACGGGGGTCGCCCGCACTGCCGCTTATCCCCTGTTATCGACAGGGCGCGCAGGAACTTTAGGCGGGCAAACCATTAAATTGCCTGACCCAGCGCAAGACCGCGTCCGGATCGAGCAGGTCGAGCCACGCCACGTGCGGCGCCAGCCCCTCCGGGCGCGCCATCGTGGACGCGACGGCCACGATGTGCGGGTCGCCCGGAAACATCGGCGGCTTGCCGACCTCCGGCCGGTACACCTCCAGCTTGGGCAGCGCCTCCCATTTATAGCCTTCCACCAGGGTCAGGTCGGCCGGCGCGAGGCGTGCCAGGTGTTCGGCCAGCGACGGCTCCGCGGCGCCGCGCAGCTCGCGCATGATGGCCACGCGGTACGGCGACGCGATCATGACCTCGGCTGCGCCGGCCGCGCGCATGCGGGCGCTGTCCTTGTGCGGCGGTTCCAGCATGACGTCGTGGTGGCTGTGCTTGACGACGTTGACGCGCAGGCCCGACGCCGCCAGCCGCGCGACGAGGAGTTCCAGCAGCGTCGTCTTGCCGCTGCCCGACCAGCCGATGACGCCCAGCA
>NZ_JBKYMO010000731.1:0-2072 GCF_047302915.1 Massilia sp. CT11-108
AGGCTCGGACGCCCGCGCCTGCCGCCCGTCGCGGTGCTGGCCGGCGACGGCATCAGCGGCGCCTGGATCGACCGCCTGCACCGGCTCGGCGACACCTATGTCTCGCTGACGCGGGCCGAAGGCTGGGGCATGGGCGCGTTCGACGCCGCCGCGCTCGGGCGTCCGGTACTCATGACCGGCTGGAGCGGCCACCTGGACTTCCTCGGGCGCGACCATCCCGGCCTGATCGGCGGCACGCTGGCGCCGATCGACTGGCCCGGCACCTCGTACGGCCCCGACCACCGCTGGGCCGTCGCCGACGTCGCCGACGCGCGCAGCAAGATGCGCTACCGCTTCGTGCACCGCGGCCAACCCGATCCGCACGCCCGCCTGCTCGGCGAGCGGATCGCCAACCTGTACGCCGAGGGGCCGGTGATGCGGCGCTTCCGGCACGCGATCGGAGCATGAGCATGGTGCCGCGCCTGTTTCACTTCGTATTCGGCCTGAAGGAACAGACCGAGCCCTTCCACCTGGCGCATTACCTGTGCCTGGAATCGTGCCGCCGGATCAACCGTCCGGACGCGATCTGGTTCCATTACGCCAACGAACCCCATGGACCGCTGTGGGAACGGATCAAGCCGCACCTGACGCTACGCCCGGTGACCCGCGCCGCGCTGCCGCTGGCCGCCTACGCCGCCTCGGAAGAAGGCCGCGGCATCGCCGCCGCCGGCTGGAGCTATGCGCACGAGGCCGACTTCATCCGCCTCCAGGTCCTGCGCGAGCATGGCGGCGTGTATGCCGACATCGACACGCTGTTCGTCGCGCCCATGCCCGACCACCTGTACGGCCACGCCTGCGTGCTCGGCGACGAAGGCGCGCTGCCCGACGAACGCGGCATCCTGCGGCCGTCGCTGTGCAATGCGCTGATCCTCGCCGCGCCGGGGGCGCCGTTCGTCGCGCGCTGGCTCGACGCCTCGTACGGCGCGTTCGACGGCAAATGGACCAGCCACTCCTGCCAGCTCGCGAGCCGCCTGTGGGAACGGCATCCGGAACTGGTCCACGTGGTGCCGCGCGAGTACTTCTACCGTCACCCCTGGACGCCGGACGGCATGCGCAACCTGTTCGAGCGGCTCGACCCGGACGTGCGCGACGTCTTCAGCCTGCATTTGTGCAGCCACCTGTGGTGGAGCGCGGAACGCACCGATTTCACCCGCTTCCACGCCGGCCTGCTGACCGAGGACTACGTGCGCGCCGGCGCCACCACCTACGCCATGCTGGCGCGGCCGTTCCTGCCATGAGCGGCGCCGCACTGGCCGACTTCCTGCCGCAACCCGGCCGCGGCGTCGATTTCAGGCTGGGCCAGGACGGCGTCCTGGTCCAGCGGGGCCGGCTCGACCTGGTGGCGTTCCCGCGGCGGCCGCTCGTCTCGTGCCTGATGGTCACGCGCGGCCGCCTGTTCCCGGCGCGCTTCGCCGTCGACGCCTTCCGCAGCCAGACCTGGCCGGAGCGCGAACTGGTGCTCGTCTGCGACGCCCCGGGCACGCCGATCGAGGCGCATTGCCGCGCGCTCGACGATCCGCGCATCCGCGTGGTGACGCCGGACCGGCCCGCCGGCAGCCTGGGCGAACTGCGCAACCTCTCGCTAAGGGCCGCGCGCGGCGACTGGATCTGCCAGTGGGACGACGACGACCTCTACCACCCGCAGCGGCTCGAACTCGGCATGCTCCTGCTGCAGTCGATGCAGGCCGACGCCATGTTCCTCAGCCGCTGGCTGCTGTGGTCGCCGGCGGCGCGGCGCCTCGGCGTGTCCGGCGCGCGCGAATGGGAAGGGTCGATGCTGGCGCGGCGCGCCGCCGTCCCCGACTATCCCGGGCTGGCGCGCGGCGAGGACACGGAAGTGATGCACGCCATGCTGCGGCGCGGCCGCATCGCGCTGGTGGACGCGCCCTGGCTGTACACGTACGTGCAGACCGGCGCGAACACATGGACGGCCCGGCATTTCGAGGCAATCTGGGAAGCCGCCACGCTGGTGGAAACGGAAGCGCGCTACGCCGCCGCGCTGGCCGCCCTCGAGGCCCAGGGCCCGTATCGCG
>NZ_JBKYMO010000732.1:0-2056 GCF_047302915.1 Massilia sp. CT11-108
GGTCTCGCTCGACAACGGCGCCAGCTGGACGGCGGCGCAGGTCAACGGCACGGCCTGGTCGCTGGCGGCCACGCTGGCCGGCAGCGGCACGCTGCAGGCGCGCGTGGTCGACGCCGTCGACAATGCCGGGCCGGTGGCTTCGCAGGCCTATGTGCTGGATACGGCGGCGCCGACGCTCACGATGACCAGCGACGCGAACCCGCTCAAGGCGGGCGAGACCGCCACGATCACGTTCACGTTCAGCGAAGATCCCGGCGCGACGTTCACGGCGGCCGATGTCGCCGTCAGCGGCGGCCAGCTCTCCGCGTTGTCCGGTAGCGGCACGGTCCGTACGGCCGTGTTCACGCCGGATGCGAACCTGGACAACCAGACGGCGAGCATCACGGTCGCCGCCGGCAGTTATATCGACGCGGCCGGCAACGCGGGCGGTGCGGGCACGCCGGTGAGCATCTACTTCGACACGCTGGTGCCGGGCGCGCCGCCTGCTCCCATGCTGAGCGCCGCCAGCGACGCCGGCAGCTCGGCCACGGACACCGTCACGAACGTGGCCGCGCCGACCCTCGAAGGCATGGCGGACCCGCATGCCGTCATCCTCGTGTACGAAGGCGACGCGCACGTGGTGGGCGCCACGATCGCCGACGGCACCGGTGCTTGGAGCGTCAGGATCGACGCGCTGGTCGACGGCGACCACATCCTGCGTGCGGTGCAGTCCGACGCCATCGGGAACGTGTCGCCGTTCGGCGCGCCGCTGGTCATCACGGTCGACACGCACGCGCCGGCCGCGCCGGCGGCCCCGCTGCTGGCTGCCGCCAGCGACAGCGGCACGGCCGGCGACCGCATCACGAAGGTCACGACGCCGACGTTCAGCGGCACCGCCGAAGGCCTGTCCCGGGTGACGCTGTACGACACCGACGGCACCACCGCGCTCGGTTCGACGCAGGCCGATTCCCACGGCAACTGGTCCCTC
This sequence comes from Massilia sp. CT11-108, assembly GCF_047302915.1. Taxonomy (NCBI): domain Bacteria; kingdom Pseudomonadati; phylum Pseudomonadota; class Betaproteobacteria; order Burkholderiales; family Oxalobacteraceae; genus Massilia; species Massilia sp. CT11-108. The sequence goes on from NZ_JBKYMO010000732.1 coordinate 968, forward strand.
GCGGCGTCCCCGCTGGCCGACGGCACGCACGTGCTGACCGTCAGGCAGGTCGACGTGGCTGGCAACGAATCGGCCGCCAGCCCGGCCCTGACGGTGACGGTCGACGCGACCGCACCGGCGGCGCCCGCGGCCCCGCAGCTGCAGGCGCAATCCGATACGGACTCGGTCGGCGACGGCGTCACGTACGCGGTGCCGGTCCTCGAGGGCAATGCGGCGGCGAACGACCTCGTCACCCTGTACGACGGCACGACCGTGGTGGGCACGACCCATGCGGACGCGGACGGCCACTGGAGCATCGCCGCCCAGGCGCTGGGCCTCGGCCGGCACACGCTGAGCGTGACCGATACGGATGCCGCGGGCAACGTGTCCGCGGCGAGCGGCAGTTTCGCGCTGACGGTCGAGGAAGCGCCGGTGCCGCTGGTGGATGGCGTGCGCGTGGTGACGGTGCCGGTCGCGCTGCCGGGCGGCGCGTCAGGCAGCCAGGTCCAGGTCCCGATCGTGAGTGCCGGCCGCGTCGAGCAGACCGGTGCGGCCGCCACGGCGGACATTCCGCTGGCCGGCGGTACCGACCTGCTGATGGCCCACGTGGGCATCGGTTACGGATTGACCGCCAGCGGCGGCGCCAATACGACGGTGGCGAACGGCGGCGCCGGCCTGATCGCCGCGATCCAGGCGACCACGTCCGGCGGCGACCTCGTCCACATGAGCGGCAACGGCCAGAGCTACCTGGCGCAACTGCAGGCGAGCCAATCGCTGCTGGTCCAGACCATCGCGCCGGTCAGCAGCCAGGAGGCGCCGGACGGGGTCCTGACCCTGAGTGCCGCGAGCAGCGCAGAGCAGCAAGTGGCACTCGTGATCCAGACCGGCGGCCTCGCGCCTGGCGCCACCATCGCGCTGCAGAACGTCAATTTTGCGGCGATCGTCGGCTCGGCCAATGTCGTGGTCCAGGGCGGCACGCAGATGCTGACCGGCGATGCGGCCAGCCAGCACATCACGCTGGCGTCCGGCGGCGACACGCAGGTGTTCAGCGGCGGCGGCGACGATACGCTCGGCTTCGGTGTGCCGGCGGCGCGGGCGGCGAGCGCCAGC
>NZ_JBKYMO010000733.1:0-2055 GCF_047302915.1 Massilia sp. CT11-108
GTCCTGCGGCGCGTGCTCCGCCGCGCGCGCGAGGGCCAGGTCGAGCGCGAGCGTGGCGTAATGGGTCTGGGCGGCGAAGGCTTCCGCCAGGTTGCGCAGATTCGTCTGCTCGCGTTCGATCGTGTCGTGGTAGCTCGACACCAGCAGGCCGGCGAGCGTCACCGTGAGCGCGACGATCAGCATGGCCGCCGCCGCGAGCGGCCGCGTGTCGCGCGGGGTAGGGGTCGGAGTGGGCACGTTCGTCAATACATTGATGTCGAGCCCAAGTATAAACCGGCGGACGTCCGCCGGGGGGGGCGATCACCGCCTGGGCAGGCGGATTGCCACGCGCAGGCCGCGCGGCCGTGCATCCTGCAGCTCGACGGTGCCGCCGTGCTGCGCGACGATGTCCCGCACGATCGCCAGCCCGAGCCCGCACCCTTCGCCCTGGTCCGTGGCGCGCACGAACCGTTCGAAGACGCGGGCGCGGTCCGCTTCCGGGATGCCCGGGCCGTTGTCGGTGACGGTCACGAGCACGTCGCCGCCATCCGGCGCAACCCGGACCGTGATCTCGCCGCCGCGGCCCGTGTACTTGATCGCGTTGTCGATCACGTTGGTGAGCGCTTCGCGCAGCAGCAGGGCGTTGGCCTCGATGCGCAGCGGCGCGGCGGCGGGCGGCTCGGCGTCGTCCATGCCGAGGTCGATCTGCGCCCGCAGCGCGCGCGGCACGTATTCGGCGACGATCTCCTGGACGAACGCGGGCATGTCCAGCGGCGCCTTGTCGGAGGCCGCCGCGGCCTCGGGATCGGCGCGCGCCAGCATCAGCAACTGGTTGATCAGGTGGGCGCCGCGGGTCGCGCTCTGGTCCACCAGTTTCAGCCGCGCGATCAGCGCGGGGTCGTCGGTCGCCGCGATCGCCAGCGCCGTCTGGCTCTTCAGGCCCGCCAGCGGCGTGCGCAACTGGTGCGCCGCGTCCGCGATGAAGCGTTTTTGCGCATTCACGTTCTGGCGCACGGACGCGAGCAGGGCGTTCAGCGCGCGCACGAGGGAGTGGACTTCCTGCGGCGCCGATTCGATCCGCAGCGGCGCCAGGTCGAGCGGCGAGCGGCCCTCGACCTCCTTGCGCAGGCGCAGCAGCGGCGCCAGGCCGGCGCCGGTGCCGATCCAGACGATGAGCGTCAGCAGCGGAATCAGCGCGGACAACGGGAGGAGGGTGTCCATCAGGATGAGCTTGAAGATGTCCTCGCGGTGCGCCATGTTGCGCGCCACCTGCACGAGCATCCACTGCTCCTTGCCTTCCGGCGCGGCGTAAGGGAGATAGAGCGCCGCGATCCTGACCTTCATCGATTCCCGCAGGCCGCGTCCGCCGGCGGGACCGGCGGACTTGATCTCGCCGTCGTAGAAATACGGATCGTTCAGGCGCGGCCGCATGGACGCGGGCGGCATCGGGATGCTGTTGTTGCCGAGGATGAATTCGCCGGGCGGCGTGCTGACCATGTAGAACAGCCGGTCGTTGGGATCCGTCTCGAGCACTTCCTGCGCGGCGCGGGGAAAATCGATCAGCAGGCCGTTGCCGATGGGCTTGACCCTTCGGGCCAGCGCCCGGGTGGCCTGGGACAGGGTCGCGTCGGCCGCCTGGTTGACGTAGCGGACGGCCAGCCGGTAGGTGGCGAAACCGCCTGCGACCCACAGTACGAGCTGGGGCAGCAGCACCCAGATGACCAGCTGGCGGCGCAGGGAGAGCGTGCGGGTTCCCCGTTCAGGCCGGTCGTCCATCGGCGCGCTCGACGGCCAGCAGGTAGCCGAGTCCGCGGACGGTGCGGATCTCGAGGCCCGAACCTTCCAGCTTGCGGCGCAGCCGGTGGATGTGGACTTCCGCCGTGTTGCCCGCGCCGACTTCGGTGCCGTCGCCGGCCCACGCCGTGGCGATCTGCTCCTTCGTGACGACCTTGTCGGCATGGACCAGCAGCAGTTCGAGCAGGGTCGCTTCGCGCGGGCTCAGCTCGACCGGTTCGCCGTGGATGACGGCGCGCCGCGCGGCCCGGTCGAAGTGGAGGCCGGACAGCGCGACGTCAT
>NZ_JBKYMO010000734.1:0-2054 GCF_047302915.1 Massilia sp. CT11-108
CGGTTCGACGCCGATCAGCGCGGCGAGGCCGGCGTTCTCGGGCAGGTCGGCGGCGCGCATGGCGGCCTTCTCGGCATGGCCGAAGCGGCCTTCGAACAAGGCTTTCAACGCTTCGCGCAGGCCGCGATTCGCTTCGCGTTCACGCTTGCGGTAGCGGTACTGGGCCACGCGCTCGGGCATGCCCAGCGTGGCACGCACTGCGCGGACGAGGCCGTACAGCACGAGGAACAGCAGGAACGCCAGCACGACGAACAGGTTCAGCGACAAGTCGATCCGGTGCGGCGGATAGAAAAAGACGACGTTGCCGGGATTGAAGCGCGCGGTCACGGCGATGCCGATCGCCGCAGCCATCAAGGCGACTAACCAGAGTAATAAACGCATCGTTCAGGCCCCGCGCTTCACGGCTTCGATTTGTAATTGCGCACGGCGTTCAGGCTCTCCGACAAGTCGGGCACGTCGATGGTGACGTTGTTGGCCTGCACCTGGCGCAGCAGGGCCTGCGCGGCCTGGGTCGAGCGTGCCTTCGTGTCGAAGTACTTCACGAGCTGCTGCTGTGCGGTATTGATGTCGTCGCGGAACGTGCCTTCGTTGCGCGACAGCAGCGCCAGGCGCGCGTTCAGCAGGCGCAACTTGAGGTTCTCGCGCACGAAATACGATTCGCTCGGCGACAGCATCAGCGCATCCGGATTGTCGACCGTACGCACGCGGATCAATTGCCGGATGTCGTCCCACATCTCGTGGCTCCAGTTGCGCCACGTCTCGACGGCGCGCTGGGCCAGCGTCCGCTCGGCCGGCGCCGCCGTTTTCCCGGCGGCGGGCGCGTTGACGCGCGACGGCGCGATCGGCTCGGCCGGCTTTTCGTCGGACAGCAGCGGCAGATTGTCGATCTGCGAGATGACGTTGTCGAGGCGCAGCGCCATGCCGGGCTGGTCGACGGACGGCAGCGCCTTCAGTTTCTCGATGTCACGCGCAATGGCGCGGCGGATCGTGATGAATTGCGGCTTGTCGGAGCGCGACAGGGACCGGTCGGCGTTCTGCAGCGCGATCAGCGCGCCCTGCACGTTGCCGGCCAGCTGCAGCTGCTGGCTCGCGGTGGACAGCACCTGCTCGATCTCGGACAGCGCCCATTCGTCACGGTTCTTCGAGATGTCCTGGTACATCTGCTCGAGCGCGGCCTGCTGGCTCTGCGCCTCGGTCTGGCGGTTTTCCAGCACGCCGACCTTCACCTGCAATTCCTTGGCCGCCTCCTGGATCTCGCGCACGGTCTGCGCCGTCTCGGCGTTCGAGGCATTGTCCTTTTGCAACGTGCGCGCGACATCCTCGCGCAGCTTGTTGAAACGGCTGTGCGTGGAATACGTCTGGAGGGCAAGCAAGATGGCCAGCGCGAGGATCGCGACGTTCTGCGGCTTCTGCAGCAACCCGCCGACGCGGCCCCCCTCGGGAACGCGGGGCTCGCCCGGGCCCATCGGCGCCGGCGTCACATAGCTTTCCGGCGGAACGACCGGACCGCCCATGTTTGGTTTTTCTGGATTGTTGGGCAATTCGTTCATGCTCGTGATTGTAACGCGGCAAGCAGCCGCTCGTCGCCCGACCCTGTGAGCGTCACAGTGGTGAAACCGAGTGCGGAGGCCGTTTCCGCGATGCGGGCATGCGGAACGATCAGGCGCTGCCGTTGCAAATTTGCCACACTTATTCCACCGTCAAGCTGCTCGACGAGACCGGCCAGCCCGCGCAGGGCTTCCGAGCTCGTGATTATCCAGTCGTTCGGGCCGGCCAGCAAGGCACGCAGCGACGCGGCCAGGTCCGGCGTCAGCACGGGAACGGCACGGCGGTAGGCGGCAACGGTCTCGACCTCGATGCCGGCCGCGCGCAACGCATCCGGCAACACTTCGCGCCCCGTCTCGCCGCGCACGACGAGCACCTTGCGGCCCGCCAGCGCGGCCAGGTCGAGTGCCTGCAGCAGGTGTTCGGAATCACTGCGGGCCGGGTCGAGCGGCACATGGACGCGGTAACCGTCGCCGGCGATGCCGTGGCGGGCCAGCGCGGCCCGGCGG
>NZ_JBKYMO010000735.1:0-2051 GCF_047302915.1 Massilia sp. CT11-108
CGCGCTGCTGGGAGGCCGGTTCGTCGAGCATGCGGCCCAGCGCCGCGCTGAGGTTCGCGAGGGCGTCCATGAAGCGCTTGCGCTGGATCCGGTAGCGGGCATCGTCGACCGCGCGTTCCAGCAGCAGGTCTTCGGCGGCGTCGATGTAGCCGCGGTTCGCGTCGGTCACGGCGTCCACCAGCTCCGGCAGGTGCTGGTGTTCCCAGTTCGGCAGCACGTAGCTGAAGAACGAGGCGATCAGCGCGCCGAGCAGCGTGTCGAGCAGGCGTTGTTCGATGGCGCCGGCGAAATGCGGCACGGTCAGGCCGATCAGCAGCAGGGCCTGCACGCTGGCGGCGATCGCCGTGTAGCGGTACTTGATCGACAGGAAGGTCGGCCCGGCCGCGGTCGCGACGAACAGGAAGCCGATCAGCACGGCCGGCGAATGGACGAAGCGGAGGATCAGCGCCGTGAGCACGCAGCCGATCAGCGTGCCGACCAGGCGGTCGGTGCGGCGCTGGCGCGTCATGCTGAACGTCGGCTTCAGGATCACGGCGATCGTCAGCGCCGTCCAGTAGCCGTGCGACGTGTACGGCAGCCATTCGGACGACAGCAGGCCCACCGAGATCGCCATCGCCACGCGCAGCGCGAACCGGAACGTGGGCGACGTCCAGCGCAGGTTGGCGACGAGCGTGCCCAGGTTGTAGCGCTGCTGGGTGAGGAAGGGCGTCAGGTCGCTGCCCGGCGCCATCGGGAGTGTCCCGCCCTCCGTCCCGCTGGCGGCGTGCAGGCGCGCGATCATCGCGATCATGTCGCGGATCTTGTTGGACGTGGCGCGCAGCACGGCCTGCGGATTCACCTCGTCGCTGTCGGCCGGGGGCAGGGCGCGCAGGGCCGTTTCCAGCGCGGCCAGCTCGGGGCGGTAATCGGTATCGGCATGCGACGGCCGGTCGCGCGTCATGGCGTATGCCGCCGATTCGATGTCGCGCGCCGCCTTGCCGATCAGGTCGCCCAGCAGCGGCAGCACGGGGCCGCCCGCGAAATGCTGGCGCAGCAGGGCGTAATCGGTGTGCGTCGAGAGCACCAGTTCGTACAGGTCGAACATGGCGTAGTGCACGCGCACGAGGACGGCCTCGTCGTCCCTGGGCTTGCCGCGCAGGACCAGGTCGCGCGACGCCTGCTGGCGCTCGGCCAGCACGCTTTGCTGGCGCACGAGCTTTTCCATCTGCGCCGGCAGCGGTTTGGCCATGTCGTAGCAGCCGGCCTTGATGCCCGTGTAGGCCGCCAGTTCGTACAGCGCTTCGGCCAGCACCTGCTGCTTCAGCCGGCGCCGCAGCCGCCAGACGACGACCATCGCATACGTCATGTAGCCGGCACCGCCCGCGAAGAACAGGGCGCCCTGGCGCAGCGCCTGCAGCGGCGTGGCGGCGGCGTCGCTCGACAGCATCATCACGAACAGCGCGACGAACTGCAGCGGCATCGCCTTGCGGCCGTACACGGTCATCATGCTGGCGAGGAAGGAGACGAGCACGATGACGGTGCGCAGCAGCCATTGCACGGGCGAACACAGGCTGACGAGCAGCGCCACCAGCGAACACGTCAGCACGCCGGCCAGCATCTCGTTGAACTTGTGCCGCAGCGGGCTGGGCAGGTCCATCAGGCTCGTGCACAGCGCGCCCATCGCCACCGCCATCGCGGTCGGCAGGTCGGCGACGGCATACGTCAGGAACGTCAGGCCGACGACGCCCGTGGCGATGCGCAGGCCGGTATAAAAGTAATGACTGAAGAAGAGCGTGCGCGGCGCGAGGGCGTAATGCATGTGGGGACGCGTCAGCAATGGACGAGTCATTATAGCGTCGCCGGCGTCCCTATGCCGCCATCAGGAAATCGTACGCGGCATCGTTGGCGCACGCCTGGGCGCGCACGGCCATCGGCTGCGTCTCGGTGAGCAGGGTGATCATCGCCGGCACGTCGAGCCCGTCGAGCGCGGCATGGAAGCGGCGGATGAGCTCGCGGCACAGCTTTTCGTCCGGCGGCGTGTCGCCCTCGGTTGCGCCAGCACCTGTCGCGCG
>NZ_JBKYMO010000736.1:0-2051 GCF_047302915.1 Massilia sp. CT11-108
GCGGCCCGCCGGCAGGACGATTTCCAATCGATGCGAACATGATCCAGTGGCTCTCCCGTGCGACCAGGATCGGTTACGCCCTGGTCATCCTCCTGGTGCTGGCGACCCCGGTCCTGCTGGCCTGGCAGCACTATGGCATGACGCGCACCCTCGAGATCTCCCCGCGGCATCCGTATGACGCCACGGTGACCGACGATCGCGTCCTGCCGCGCGGGAACCCCGCGCCGGGCAATTCGGTCGCGTCGCTGGCCGTCACGAAGGATGCCTACATCCTGCGTTGCCAGATGGGGAAGGCGGCCAGGTATCCGAATTGCGCCATCCGGTTCCGGCTGGGCGACTCGGGCCAGGGTATCGACATGTCCCGCTACGACACGGTCACGCTCGACGTGCGCTATACGGGCCACGGCCGGCATGTCGTCAAGCTTCACCTGCTGAATTTCGAACCGGAGTTCTACGTGCCGGACCAGTGGGATGCGCAGCGCTTCAACGAGGCGCTGATCGATATTCCGGCCCAGTCCGAAGTCACGATCCCGCTGCATGCCTTGCGCACCGCCGACTGGTGGCACTTCGCGCGCCGGATCCCGCTATCGAAGAGCTTTGTCCGCCTCGACCACGTCACGACCGTGGAACTGCAGGCCGACGACGCCAGCGCCGCCGGCCACACCATCACGGTCGAAGTCCGCAGGATCGAATTTCGCGGGAAATGGATCTCCAGGACGACGCTGCTCGGCTGGCTGATGGCCGCATGGACGGGCTGCGGCATGCTCGGGCTGTCGCTCGGCCTGCTGCACTTCCGGTCCGGCATGCAGGCCAGCAGGACGCGCCTCGAACAGCTGGCCGCCATCGACCGGGAACGCAAGGAAGCCGCGGCCGCGCGCGAGACCGCGCTGGCGGAGGCCGTCGCACTGGCGCGCCAGCGCAGCCAGTTCCTCGCGCAGATGAGCCACGAATTGCGCACGCCGCTCAACGCCATCATCGGCTACGCCCAGCTGCTGGGACGCGATTGCCACGACCTCACCGAACGCCAATCGGCCGGCCTGGCGACCATCCGCGAGAGCGGCCAGCATCTGCTCACGCTGATCAACGACATCCTCGACCTCGCACGGGTCGAAGCCGGCAAGATGGTGCTGCACCCGGGCGCCGTCCATCTCGACACGTTTCTCCAGGTGCTGGCGAACATCATGCGCGTGAAGGCCGAGGAGAAGGGCCTGGCGTTCAACTGCGAACTCGCGCCCGGCCTGCCGGCCGCGGTGACGGCCGACGAGACGCGATTGCGCCAGGTGCTGCTCAACCTGCTGGGCAATGCGGTGAAATTCACCGACAACGGCAAGGTCTCGCTGCGGGTGCTGCCGGCCGCGCCGTCCGGTGCGCCGGACATGGCGCGGCTGCGCTTCGAGGTGGCCGACAGCGGCATCGGCATGAACGCCCAACAGCTGGCGCGCATCTTCCAGCCCTTCGAACAGGTGGCGACGGCGCAGCGGCGCGAAGGCGGCACGGGCCTGGGCCTGGCCATCAGCCAGCAACTGGTGCAGCTCATGGGCGGCAGGATAGCCGTCGCCAGCGCGCCCGGCAAAGGCAGCACGTTCTCGTTCGAGATCGACGTGCCCGTGGCCGCCGCCTCTCCGGCCGCCGCGGCACCGCACGAGACCCTGGTGGGCTACGAGGGCGAGCGCAGGCGGCTGCTGGTCGTGGACGACGTGCCGCAGAACCGCGCCATGCTGCTGGACCTGCTGCAGGACACCGGCTTCATCGTCGCCGCGGCATCGACCGGACGCGAAAGCCTGGTCCTGCTCGACAGCTTCAAGCCGGACCTGATCCTGATGGACGTCATGATGCCGGTGATGGACGGGAACGAGACGACGCGCCAGATCCGTCACATGCCGGGCTGGGGCGACGTCCCGATCATTGCCGTGACGGCCAGCGCCAGCCCGGAGGACGAACGCAAGAGCCGCGCCGCCGGCGCCAGCGCCTTCCTCGCCAAGCCGGTCGACCACGACCTCCTGCTGCGCACCATCGGCAGGCTGCTGGCGCTGCAGTGGATCACCGGACAC
>NZ_JBKYMO010000737.1:0-2046 GCF_047302915.1 Massilia sp. CT11-108
CGTCGACGCCACACTGGCCGCGCTGGGCCTGTCCCCTGCGCTGCTGGACACGGAAATCGAACGCCTGTCGACCGGCGAACGCCAGCGCCTCGCCCTCGTCCGCTCGCTGGCCCGGCGTCCGCGCGTGCTGCTGCTCGACGAACCGACGGCCGCCCTCGATCCCGACGCCGTCGCGCGCGTGGAGGCGCTGCTGCGCGCACGGCTGGCGGCCGGCATGGCGATATTGATCGTCACGCACGCGGGCGAACAGGCGCGCCGCCTCGCGCAGCGCATCTTCCGGCTCGAACAGGGAAAGCTGACGACGACATGAACGCGATTCACCTGGGCACCTGGGATCTGCTTGCCGCCGCTATCCTGATATTGCTGGACGCCGCGCTGTCGCTCGCACTGGGCCTCGGACTGCACCGCCAGATCCTCGTCGCGGCCGTGCGCATGGTGGCGCAGCTGACCATCGTCGGCCTCGTGCTGCGCCACGTGTTCGCCACGAGCTCCGCGGCGGCCACGCTGGCCATCGTCGTGTTCATGATCGCCGCCGCCGCGCGCGAAGTGGCGACCCGGCCGAAGCAGCGCCTGAAGCGCCACGCGAACTACCGGATCAGCGCCGCCGTCGTGTCCTGCACCGGTGTCGCGACCGTGCTGCTGGCGCTGACGACGGCCGTGCGCCCGACACCGTGGTACGAACCGCGCTACGCGATCCCGCTGATGGGCATCGTCCTCGGCAGCGTGCTGAACGCCGCCAGCCTCGCGCTGGACGGCATCCTCGACGGCGTCGTGCGCGAGCGCGCCCGCATCGAAGCGCGGCTCGCCCTCGGCACGCCGCTGCGCGAAGCCATCGGCCCGCTCGTGCGCAACGCGACGCGGCGCGGCATGATTCCCGTCGCGAACCAGATGTCGGCCGCCGGCATCATCACCCTGCCCGGCATCATGACGGGCCAGCTGCTCGCGGGCATGGACCCGATCGAGGCCGTCAAATACCAGATCCTGCTGATGTTCCTGCTGGCCGGCGCAAGCGGCCTGGCGTCCGTCGGCGCCGCCATGCTGGCCGTGCGGGCCCTCAGCGACGACCGCCAACGGCTGCGCGTCGACCGTTTGCGCGCTTAAACCGGACGGGCCACGATCAGGGCCGTGTCGACCGTGAAGCTGCCGTCCTCCCCGATCTGGAAATAATCCCTCACTTCGCTCGCGGCGCGCGTGTGCAGCGAGCGGATCGCGGCCACGTGGACGTCGGGCGTGCGCATCCGCGCGATCCACGACGCGAATTCCAGCCGCAGCCTGTACGTGACCACGTCGTCGACCGCGAAGCCGACGGCCGCCAGCGTCGTCTGCCATTCCGCCACCGACGCGTTGCGCACGTGGGATGGATCGCGCAGCAGCTCGAGCGTCTGCAGCCATGTGTCCAGCAATGGCACGCCGGGGGAGACGACGTCCATGAACAACCCCAGACCATCCGGCTTCACGACGCGGCGCATCTGCGCGAGTCCGTCGCGGAACGCGCCCCAGTGGTGCGCGCTGTAGCGGGTGGCGACGATGTCGAACGACGCATCGGGACAGGGCAGCGCTTCCGCCGCGCCCTGCTTCATGACGAGATTGTCCAGGCCGCGCCGGCGCGCTTCCGCGGCGACGGTGTCAAGCATCGCGGCGGACAGGTCGTATGCGACGACCTTGCCGACCTGGCCCGCCATGCGGAACGCCACATGGCCGCCGCCGCAGCCCATGTCCAGCGCGACGGCATCGGGACGGTGGCCGATCAGGTCCGCCATCCGCTCCAGGTCCGCGCCGGCGGCGTGCACGGCGCTGGCGAGATAGGCCTCGGCGCGGGAATCGTATTGTTCGAGGACGGTGGCATCGTGGTTGTGCATGTTGGCTCCTGGGTTTGATCGTTGGCTCATGGTCCACTTATTGTCTGCGAGGCGTTTTCCTGTTACAAGGAGCCTGTTTATCCTGGTATAAGGAGCACCATGACCGGCACGCAACAGCACCAGCGCCAGATGCTCGGCGCCTTCATCCGCGCCCACCGCGCGCGCCTGACGCCCGCCCGGCCCGGCA
>NZ_JBKYMO010000738.1:0-2045 GCF_047302915.1 Massilia sp. CT11-108
TGGTGGTGATAGGTGGACTTGAACCACCGACCCTAGCATTATGAATGCTATGCTCTAACCAACTGAGCTATATCACCGTACAACTTTACTAAAACAAAATGGCTCAGCATGAGCCAAGCCATTTCGCTTGAATCCTTGGTGGTGATAGGTGGACTTGAACCACCGACCCTAGCATTATGAATGCTATGCTCTAACCAACTGAGCTATATCACCAGAACGGGGTGCATTATGCCGTTCGGCCCCGGAAGTGTCAAGGCTACCCGCTCCGGATCACCCTGTCCAGCCTCGCACGAATCGTCTCACCCTCGCAACGTGGCCAGATGATCAAGCATCCGGCGCGCCGGATCCGGTCCCAGGCAATCGATCACGATCCGCTCCGGCATCGCCCGCAACCAGGTCAGTTGGCGCTTGGCCAGCTGGCGCGTGGCGATGATGCCCGTCTCGCGCAGCTGGGCGCGGTCGATCGTGCCGTCGAGGTATTCCCACGCCTGGCGGTAGCCCACGCAGCGCATCGACGGCAGGTTCGGGTTCAAATCGCCGCGCGCGCGCAGGCCCGCGACCTCGGCCACGATGCCGCTGTCGTCGCGCTTGCCCAGCATCTGGTCGAAGCGCAGCGCGATGCGCTCGTGCAGCACCGCGCGGTCCGATGGCTCCAGTGCGAACGGCACGAGGTCGAACGGCAGTTCCTGCTTCTCGCGGCGCGCGAGCAGGGCGGACATCGGCTTGCCCGACAGTTCAAAAATTTCCAGCGCGCGGTTGATGCGCTGGGCGTCGTTCGGCGCGAGGCGGTCCGCGGTGACCGGATCGACTTCGCGCAGCTTCGCGTGCATGCCGGGCCACCCGATGCGCGCGGCCTCCGCGTCGAGGCGCGTGCGCACGTCGGCATCGGCCGTGGGCAGGTCGTCCAGGCCGTCGTTCAGGCCCTTGAAGTACATCATCGTGCCGCCGACGAGCAGCGGCAGCCGGTCGCGCGCCTGGATCTCGGCCACGAGCCGGATCGCGTCGGCGCGGAACTGCGCGACCGAATAGGCGTCGAGCGGATCGATGATGTCGATGAGGTGATGGGGCGCGCTCGCGAGTTCCTCGGCCGACGGTTTTGCCGTGCCGATGTCCATGCCGCGGTAGACGAGGGCGGAGTCGACCGAGATGATCTCGACGGGGATCTCTGTGGCGATGGTGAGCGCCGCTGCCGTCTTGCCGGACGCGGTCGGGCCCATGATGGCTACCGCCAGCGGTTTGTGTTGCGATGTCATCTGATGCTTTACTGGCCGCGCAGGAACAGCTTGTCGAGCGCGGCGATTTCGAGTTGGACCCAGGTCGGGCGGCCGTGGTTGCACTGGTCGGCGCGTTCCGTCGCTTCCATCTGGCGCAGCAAGGCGTTCATTTCGGGCTGCGTGAGGATGCGGTTCGCGCGCACGGCCGTGTGGCAGGCGAGGGTGCCGAGCAGTTCGTTGCGGCGCTCGATCAGCACGCGCGAGCCGCCGAATTCGCGTACGTCGCGCAGCACGTCGCGCGCGAGCGTTTGCGCGTCGGCGTTCTTGAGGAGCGTCGGCACGGCGCGCACGGCGAGCGTCGTCGGCGACACGGCCGCGATGTCGAAGCCGAGCGACGTCAAAGTCTCGTGTTCTTCCTGCGCGGTGCCCACTTCGATGGCGTCGGCGAAGAAGGTCACGGGGATCAGCATCTGCTGGACCTGCATCTGCTCGCCGCCGGCCTGGGCGTCGAGCGCGTTCTTCAGCTGTTCGTACAGGATGCGTTCGTGCGCGGCGTGCATGTCGACGAGGACCAGCCCTTTGCGGTTCTGCGCCAGCACGTAGATGCCGTGCAGCTGGGCCAGCGCGAAGCCGAGCGGAAAGTCGTCGTCGGACGCGGGCCTGGTCGTTTCCGGCAGCGGCGCTTCCTGCACGCCGGGCGGTTGCGATGAAGGCATGGGCGCGCCGGTGAACAGCGCGCCATAGTCCGCGGTGCGTTGCGGGACGCCGGCGCCCGTCGGCGCATCCCAGCGGCTGCCGGGCGGGAACGGGGACGGCGAGAACGTCGAGGAG
>NZ_JBKYMO010000739.1:0-2027 GCF_047302915.1 Massilia sp. CT11-108
AACAAGTCTAACTCTTCTTTACCGCTTTCTTTGTTTACCGGTTACTTCCCGCTAATCCGTGAAGAACCAAAAAAAAGGCACCCGCGGGTGCCTTTTTTGTTGCTTAAAACCGGGCTCTGACCCCGGTTTTAAGCAATTGCTTCAGGTACTTAGCGCCTTGCGCAGCCAGGCCAGCGTCGCGTCGCCGATGCCCGGCCCCATGCGCAGCAGGGGTTCCGTCGCGGTGGCCTTGCGGAAGGCGTCGACGTCTTGCGGGGCCGTGCCGACCATGTCGTGGAACAGCGCCATCCATTGGCGTCCCAGGTCGCGCGCGCGCGGGCCCGTTGCGTCCGGATCGGCCTTGATCTCGGCCTGTACTTGCGCGATCAGCGGCGTCCATTCGTGGCCGCGCGCGGCGATGTGGCGGCGCATGCGGTCGAGGACTTCCGGCCGCAGGTATTTCGCCCACGTGTCGAATTTCAGCTCGCCGACGGCGGCCTTCACGTAGTCGAAAATCTGCGCCGGCATGCCGACGGCGTCCTTTTCGCGCTCGACCATCGCGTTCAGCTTTGCCTGCAGCGCCGCGTCGCCTCCGGTGTCGCGGTCGAATGTCTGCAGCCAGCGCAGCGCGAAGGCCTTGGCGGCATCCGAGCCCGGGGGCACCTGCGATTCGATCAGGCCGCGCACCTGTTCGACCATCGCCTGCCATTGCGCCTGGGCGGCGTCGCTGCGGACCATCGGCAGCCGTTCCAGTTCCTCCTTGGTGAAATAGCGTTCGTACACGTTGATCATGTCCATGGTGTTCTCCAATGTGGTGAGCCACGTGGACAGGTCCGGCGCGCTGCCTTGCACGAGTTGCGCGCGCACGCGCAGCAGCTGGTCGCGCAGGCGCCTGGCTTCCGCCATGCGCGTTTCGAGCGCTTCCAGCTGGCGGTCGACGATCGCCAGCGGCGAGCCGGCCGGACTGTCCAGCGTGAGGGCGATGTCGGCGAGGCTCAGGCCGAACGCGCGCAGGGCCTGGATGCGGTGCAGGCGGGCCACGTCGTCGCGGTCGTAGAGCCGGTAGCCGGCATCGGAACGCGCCGAAGGACGGAGCAGGCCGATGCTGTCGTAGTGGTGCAGGGTGCGCACCGTCAGGTTGGCCAGGGCGGCCAGCTCTCCTACTTTCAGCATCGTTCGTCTCCGTTTTTCAGCGTGCGGACAGTCTCGGGCCTCACGTTAGGTGAGGGTCAAGCGGTACGCGCCTCGCGCAACGCGCGCGCCTCGTGCCACAACGTGACGAACAAGGTCATCACGACGGGCCCGACGAACAGCCCGATGAGACCCAGCGTCTCGACGCCGCCGAGGATGCCCAGCAGGACGGCGACGAACGGCAGCTGCGTCGCATTGCCGATCATCGCCGGCCGCACGAAGTGATCCGCTATGAACAGGATGATGGCGCCCCAGGCGAGGACCCCGATCGCCGCGATCGGCGCGCCCTGGTACGCGAGCAGCGCGGCGGCGGCGCCGAAGGCGAGCGGGGCGCCGAACGGGATGATGGCGAGGACGCCCGTCGCGGCGGCCCACAGCACGGCCGACGGCAGGCCCGCGATCTGGTAGCCGATGCCCAGCAGGACGCCTTCCGCGAGGCCGACGAGCACGAGGCCGTTGACGGTGGCGCGCACCGCGACGGGCACCTTCAGCGAGAACAAGGTCCAGCGCCGCGTGCCGATCAGGTGGGCGCCGATGGCGTCCGTCTGGCGCTGCAGCGCGGCCCCGTCCTTGTAGAAGAAGAACAGGCACAGGAAGGCGAACAGCATGTCGACGAGGCGGTGCATGACGCCGCTGCCGACCCGTTTCAGCACTTCGCTGGCGGTCTGCATGCGGCCCACGGAGCCGTCCTGCAGCAGGTGCGCGAGGCCGTGCGGCTGGCCGAGCGTGGCCAGCCACCAGTTGTAGATGGCGTCGCCGGCGAACGGGATGCGGTGCAGCCACTCGGGCGCCGCGAGGCCTTCCGTATTGGCGCTCGCGACCAGTTGCGCCAGCGCGGGCGCCAATACGGAAGGCCT
>NZ_JBKYMO010000740.1:0-2027 GCF_047302915.1 Massilia sp. CT11-108
CGCGTGCTGCTCGCGGACGACAATGCCGACGCGGCGAACCTGCTGGCGCTGCTGCTGGAGTCCGAAGGACACACGGTCCACACGGGGTTCGACGGCATCACCGCGATGGCACTGGCCGAAGCGCACCGCCCGGACGTGATGGTGCTGGACATCGGCATGCCGGGCGCGAACGGCTACGAGGTCGCGCGCTGGGTACGCGAACAGCCGTGGGGCGCGGCCGTGCGGCTCGTCGCCGTGACCGGCTGGGGCATCGAGCACGACGGCGGCCAGGCGCTGGACGCGGGCTTCGACGTGCGCCTGGTGAAGCCCGTCGACATGGCGCAGCTGCTCGCCGCCGTCAGTGGTTCCCCACCGGGATGAGCGCCGGCTTGTCCTTGTCCTTCAGCAGGAACACGACGAAGCGCGCCGGCTTCGTCTTGCTCGCATTGCGGCCGACTGTGTGCACGTCGCGCGGCCCTTCATAAAAGGTCTCGCCGGCGCGCAGCGTCTTTTCCTTGCCGCCCTCCACACCCATGACGATGGTCCCTTCGAGCACGTAGACGAAGCCGTGTGCGTCGTGGCGGTGCACGGGGTCGGCCGCGCCGGGCGCGTAGTCGACGGTGAGCATCATGACTTCCTTGCCCGGCGCGTCGGACAGGGCCTGGTTCATCAGCGTCTTGACGACGGGTTCGGGCGGGGCCGCGTGGGCGAGCGTGACGCAGGCGGCCAGGGCGAGGGGAAGGTAGCGGAACATGATCGAGATCCTTGTTGGGCGTGAAAACGCCAGTGTAGACAGGGCGCCCGCCCTGCGACAGGCGCCGGCGGGGACGCGCGGCGGTGCCGCAAAAACACCAATCGGCGCGCGGGGCGCTGGCAGGAAATCGGGGATTCTTGTCATTGCCGCTGGAAGGGCGCGGGCCTACCATCGGCGTACTTACGTACCGACAGGACAGCCGTGCCCCGCAGCCTCACTTCCGTTCTTCCCAACCCCGACTGCAACGACGCGCTGGCCTCCAGCTTCGCCACGACGTATGCAGGCGTGGTCGCATTCATGGCCGTCGTCCACGAAGGGAGCTTCGCCCGGGCGGCCGAGCGCCTCGGCATCGGGCGCTCCGCCGTCAGCCGCAGCGTGCTGAAACTGGAGACCCAGCTCGACACGCGGCTGTTCCTGCGCACGACGCGCAGCACGGCCCTCACGGCCGAGGGCCAGCGCTTCTTCGAGGGCTGCCGGCCCGGCGTCGACCGCATCTTCCAGGCGCTCGACGAGATGCGCGAGCTCCGTACGGGCATCCCCCGTGGGCACCTGCGCATCTCGTCCACCGTGGGCTTCGGGCGCAAGATCGTCGCGCCGCTGCTGAAGGATTTTCATGCGCGCTACCCGGACATCACCGTGGACCTGATCCTCGACGACCGCCCCACCGATTTCACGTCCGACCGCATCGACGTCGCCTTCCGCAACGGCCGCATGGACGACAGCCAGATCGTCGCCAAGAAGCTCGTCCCGATGCGCATGCTCGTGTGCGCATCGCCCGCGTACGCGCGGTGCCACGGCCTGCCGCGCACACCGGACGAACTGGCGGGTCACGGCTGCGTCAACTTCCGCTTCGCGTCGGGCCGCCTGTTCGACTGGGAATTCAAGGTCGACGGCGCCGTGCGCAAGCTCACGCCGCAGGGGTGGCTCTGCTTCAACGACGCCGACCTCGTGCTGCAGGCCGTCCTCGACGGCGACGGCATCGCGCAGATGGCCGGCTACCAGATCCGCGAGCACCTGCGCGCCGGGCGCCTCGTCCCCTGCCTGGCCGAGTACGCGCCGGACGACCGCGGCCACTTCCTGTGCTACCTGAGCCGGCACCACATGCCGATGCGCGTGCGCGTCTTCGTCGACGACATCTCGCAGCGCATCCGCGCCCTCGGCCTCGACGATCCCGACCTGGCGGACGGAGGCCAGCCATGAGCCGGACCGCCTGGGCATGCGCGCTCGGCGCCATCCTGCTGTGGGCGCTGTTCGCGGCCCTCGTGCGGCGGGCGGGGGCCGCCCCCCCCGCCGG
>NZ_JBKYMO010000741.1:0-2023 GCF_047302915.1 Massilia sp. CT11-108
GTGCCCGTATCGGCCAGTTGCGCCGGCTTCACGCCCGCCACGGGCACCGGCAACGCCGCCGGCGCCGGCAGGGAGCCGAGCCGGATCGCGTACGCGACGTCGTCCACCCACGGGCGCAGGATGCCCTCGGCGGCGAGCAGGAGGATGGCGATGAGGAGGCTGCGCAGCAGGGTTCGCATGCCCGGCAGATGGGGATGGCCGTCCCGAATCACAGGGGACACACGTCGTCGAGCCCGCAATCGCCCCCCACATGGGTAGAATAGTTAAACATGAAGCCCGGCGCCGACACAATGCTCATCCACAGAACACATCGGTACGTCAATATCGCAGCAGCCATCAGCATAGCTGTACTGCTCGCAGGCATCTCCACGCTTGCCGTCGGCATCCAGCGCACGGCCGCGTCCTGGCGCTGGGTCAACCACACGCGCGAGGTGCTGCAGCACGTGCAGGGCACGCAAAGCCTGATCAACGAGGCCGATGCGCTGCAGAAATCGCTGCGGCTCGAATACAGCCGGCGCGACGATGCGGATTTCCAGGAGCGCCTGACCGCCCTGCCGCACGCACTCCAAACGCTGACGCAACTGACCAGCGACAATCCGGCCCAGCAGCGTACACTGGCCGACCTGCGCCGGCTGCTGGACGAGTACGTGCGCAACCTGCGCACCGGCATGGAGCGCGCCATGGCCTATCCCAGCAAGGACGACGAGCGGGCCTTGCGCCAGGCGATCGCCCTGCGCATCGCCGCGTTGCTGGCCGAGGAAGAGCGGCTGCTCGTGCGTGCGCGGTCGGTGCCCGCGGCCGCCGGCGCCGTGTCCGTGCTGTCGGTCGCGCTGCTGTTCTTCGTCCGGGCGATGGCGCGCCGCGACGCCGACTTCCTTGCCGACCAGCGGGCCAACCTCGACGCGACCCTGCGCAGCATCGGCGAAGCCGTGATCGCCGTCGACGTGTTCGGCCGCGTGCGGTTCATGAACCGGGTGGCGGAACAATTGCTCGGCTGCGAAGAGGCGCAGGCGCGCGGCCAGTTGCTGACGACGGTATTCCGCATCGCCGGCTCGCGCAGCGACGACGACGCACTGGCCGCCGCGCTGCGGGCGGCGCTGCGCGAGAAGCAGGCCGTGACGGGCATTCCGATTACCGGCAGCAGCTCCGCGCAACCGGAGCGGATGCGCGCGTGGCAGCTCAACTGCCAGCCGCTCCTCGTCGATGGCGAGGTGCGCGGCGCCGTGATGAGCATGCTGGACGTGACGGCGCTGAAGCGCGCCCAGCGCGAACTCGGCGACGCCAACCTGTTGCTCGAACACCGCATCCAGGACCGCACGGAGCAGCTGGCGGAGGCCAATATCGAGTTGCGCGCCTTCGCCCACACGATCGCGCACGACCTGCGCGCGCCGCTGCGCAACGTGCAGGGCTACGCGGCCGCGCTGCTGGAAGACGAGGCGGCCACGCTGAGCGCGAAGGGCGAACGGTTCCTGCGCCGCATCCTCGCCGTCAGCCAGCACATGGACCGGCTCGTGACGGACCTGCTCGCCTACAGCCAGCTGGCGCGCGCGGAGCTGCGCCTGCAACCCGTCGAACTGGACCGCGTCGTGCAGCTCGCGCTGGGCGACATGGAGATGCAGATCGCGGCGGCCGGCGCCCGCATCGAGGCCGCCTCCCCGCTGCCGACTGTGCTCGGCAACGAAGCGGTCCTCGTGCAGGTATTCGAGAACCTGATCGGCAACGCGATCAAGTTCGTCGCCCCGGAGGTGACGCCGCACGTGCGCATCGATGGCCACGTCGATGCCGACGCGGCCTGGGTGCGCATCGCGGACAACGGCATCGGCATTCCGGAAGACAAGCGCGAGCGCGTGTTCGACGTGTTCGAGCGCCTGCACGGCGAAGACCAGTACCAGGGCACGGGCATCGGCCTCGCGATCGTGAAGAAAGGCGTGGAGCGCCTGGGCGGCACGATCCGCGTCGAACCGGCGCCGGATGGGACCGTGTTCCGGCTGTGCCTGCAACGGCCGCGTCCGCAACCCCGGCC
>NZ_JBKYMO010000742.1:0-2021 GCF_047302915.1 Massilia sp. CT11-108
GACCTGCAGGCCGTCACCGCCGCGCCGCTGCTGGCGCCCAACGAATAACAGGAGAATGACCATGACCGACGCATTCATCGTCGACGCCATCCGCACCCCCATCGGCCGCTACGGCGGCGCATTGAAGGACGTGCGCGCGGACGACCTGGGCGCCATCCCCATCCGCGAACTCATGCGCCGCAATCCGGACGTCGACTGGTCCGCCATCGACGACGTGATCTACGGCTGCGCCAACCAGGCCGGCGAGGACAACCGCAACGTGGCGCGCATGGCCGCGCTGCTGGCCGGCCTGCCGCAACAGGTTCCCGGTTCCACCGTGAACCGCCTGTGCGGCTCGGGCCTGGACGCCGTCGGCAGCGCCGCGCGCGCCATCAAGAGCGGCGAGGCCCGTTTGATGATCGCAGGCGGCGTGGAATCGATGACGCGCGCACCGTTCGTGATGGGCAAGGCGGAATCCGCGTTCTCCCGCAACGCGAACATCTACGACACGACGATCGGCTGGCGCTTCCCGAACCCGCTGATGCACAAGCTGTACGGCACGGATGCGATGCCGGAGACGGCGGAAAACGTGGCCGACGACTACAGGATTTCGCGCGCGGACCAGGATGCGTTCGCGCTCGCCAGCCAGGCGAAGGCGGCCCGTGCGCAACAGGACGGGACGTTCGAGCAGGAGATCGTGCCCGTGCCGATCCCTCAAAAGAAAGGGGATCCCATCCGTTTGGCCAAGGACGAGCACCCGCGCGAGACGAGCCTGGAAACGCTGGCGAAGCTGAAACCGGTCGTGCGGCCGGATGGCACGGTCACCGCCGGTAATGCATCCGGCGTGAACGACGGCGCCTGCGCGCTGCTGCTGGCAAATGCGGAAGCGGCCGCGCAGTACGGCTTGACACCGCGCGCCCGCATCGTGGGCATGGCGACGGCCGGCGTGGCGCCCCGCGTGATGGGCATCGGCCCCGCGCCCGCCGTGCAAAAGCTGCTGGCGCAGACGGGCATGACGCTGGACCAGTTCGACGTGATCGAGCTGAACGAAGCGTTCGCGGCGCAGGGCCTCGCCGTGCTGCGCCTGCTCGGCCTGCGCGACGACGACCCGCGTGTGAATCCGAACGGCGGCGCGATCGCCCTCGGCCATCCGCTCGGGATGAGCGGCGCGCGGCTCGTCACCGCGGCCACGTACCAGCTGGAGCGGACCGGCGGCCGCTTTGCCCTGTGCACGATGTGCATCGGCGTAGGGCAGGGCATCGCGCTCGCGATCGAGCGCGTGTGATCAAGCGGCGGGAACGTCCTTCCCGTCCAGCCAGTCGAAGATTTGGGGCCAGAGGCGCGCATGCGCGCTGCGCCCCACGAGCACGCCCACGTGCTGCAGGTTGACGCCCACGTCGCCCTCGTAGTGCAGCAGTTGCTTGCGGGGGCTGGCCGTTGCTTCGTGGAACGGCACCAGCGCATCGGGTGGAATCAGCTTGCTGCGCGGGTCGACGACGGACAGCAGCGGCGCCGTCAGGTCGCGCGGGCCGATCGTGCGGTTGCCGAGCGCGAGCTTGCCCTGCATGAAGGCATCGTGCCGGTACAGCGACTCGACGATCTCCGTGAACAGCCGGCCCGGCAGCGGGAACTCGTCGTGCGTCCAGCGTTCCACGCGCATGTGCGTGACGAGCGCCTGCGGGTCCGTCATCGACAGCATGCGGTCCGTCCAGCGCTCCCACTGGAATGCCTGCGGTTCGGCCATCGCGCTCATCATGTTGAGGAAGACGCCGGGCACCTGGCGGAACGTGTCCGCGATGGGGCGCGCGTGCGGCGTCGCGTCGATCAGGCGCGCGAAGCAGCTCGAGGCGGGCGTGAAGTGCAGCGGCGATTCCAGCAGGATCGTCGCGCGCACGGCCTCGGGGTGCAGGCAGCTGTGGATGGCGGCAAGGATGCCGCCCAGCGAGTGGCCCGCGACGACGACCTGGTCCGGCCCGCCGTCGGCCGCGATGGCCCGGCGGCAGGCGGCCAGCAGGTGGTCGCCGTAGTCGTCGAGGCCGAAG
>NZ_JBKYMO010000743.1:0-2019 GCF_047302915.1 Massilia sp. CT11-108
GGTACAAGCGCTGGGCGCATTGCTGCTGCAACGGCGACGGGCCGCGCCGTGGAGCGCGCGTGGGCGGGCGCCACCGTGTTCACTTCCTGTCTCCGGGGAGGATGGTGCTGAGCACCTGCTTCGCCACGCCGGCCAGCATCGAGCCTTCGCTCGGGTCGCCCTTGGCGATCGTCGTCATGAAGTGCCTGGCCTGCTCCAGCGTGATGTGCGACGGCAGCGGCGGCACTTCCGGGTCCGTCTTGAATTCGAGGACGACGGGACGGTCCGCCGCCAGCGCCTCGCGCCACGCTTCGCCCACCCGGTCGGGATCGTTGCAGAAGATGCCCTTCAGGCCGATCAACTCGCCGAAGCGGTGGTACGGGACGTCGGGGATCCGCTGCGTCGCCTCGAATTTCGGATTGCCTTCCATGACGCGCTGTTCCCACGTCACCTGGTTCAGGTCCTGGTTGTTGAAGACGCACACGATCCAGCGCGGGTCCTTCCACCGCTTCCAGTACTTCGCCACGGTGATCAGCTCCGCCATGTTATTCATCTGCATGGCGCCGTCGCCGACGAGCGCGATCACGGGGCGGTCCGGGTGCGCGAACTTGGCGGCGATCGCATACGGCACGGCCGCGCCCATCGACGCGAGGCCGCCGGACAGCGAATACATCTGGCCCCGCTGCACCTTGAGGTCGCGCGCATACCAGTTCGCGCAGGAACCGGAATCGCTCGTGACGATCGCGTCGCGCGCCAGCAGCGGCGACAGCTCGTAGCACACGCGCTGCGGATTGATCGGGTTCGCGGATGCCAGTGCCCGTTCTTCCAGCGTCTGGTACGACTCGCGCACTTCCTTTTCGACCTTCGCGCGCCAGTCGGTGTCGGTCTTTTCCTTCAGCAGCGGCAGCAGCAGGCGCAGGGTCTCGGCGCTGTCGCCGTGCAGGTTGACCTCGGCCGGGAAGCGTATGCTCAGCATCGTCGGGTCGATGTCGATCTGCACCGCGCGCGCCTTGCCTTCCTTCGGCAGGAATTCCGCGTACGGGAAGCCGGTGCCGACCAGCAGCAGGGTGTCGCAGTCGTTCATCATCTCCCAGCTGGCCTTCGTGCCGAGGATGCCGATGGAGCCCGTCACCCACGGCAGGTGGTCGGGCAGGGCGGCCTTGCCCAGCAGGGCCTTGGCGCAGCCGGCCTTCAGGCGCTCGGCCACGGCGATGACTTCGTCGGTCGCCTGCAGCGCGCCGGCGCCGACGAGGATCGCGACCTTGCTGCCCGCGTTCAGCACGTCGGCCGCGCGTACGAGATCGGCCTCGTACGGAACGACGCGCGGCTTCGTGTAGCCGATGCCGGAGAACACCGAGCCGTGCTTGCGCGGCGGGTCTTCGTACGGCTTTTCCTGCAGGTCGTTCGGCAGTACGAGGACGCTGACGCCGTTGCGGCCCAGCGCCGTGCGCATGGCGCGGTCGAGCAGGTGGCGCACCTGCGACGGCTGGCTCGCCTCGTACACGTAATCCGCCACGTCCTGGAACAGGCGGTCCAGGTTCAGCTCCTGCTGGTAGTGCGCGCCGCGCGCGGTCGTCGGCGCCTGGCCGCAGATGGCGAGTACCGGCACGTGGTCGCACTTGGCGTCGTACAGGCCCGTCACGAGGTGGGCCGCGCCGGGGCCGCCCGTCGACAGGCACACGCCCGGCTCGCCCGTGAACTTGGCGTGCGCGGCGGCCATGAACGCGGCCATTTCCTCGTGCCGCACCTGGATGAACTGGATCTTGCCTTCCGCGCGGTCCAGCGCGCCCAGCACGCCGTTGATGCCGTCGCCGGGATAGCCGAAGATGGTACGGACGCCCCATTCATACAGGCGTTCGACGAAGAAGTCGCCTACGGATTTGCTCATGTCGTGTCCTCGTTAAGTGTTCAGTGTCTGCGCAACTGCCTCAGGCCCAGTGCCACGCCGGCGGCGCCGATGCCGGCCAGCAGCCACGCGCGGTGCGTCGTCGCCCACAGCTGCATGCTGCGCGTGCTCGCGCCGTCGTCGAAGGTGCCGTG
>NZ_JBKYMO010000744.1:0-2016 GCF_047302915.1 Massilia sp. CT11-108
GCAGGGTGCGGATCAGGTGCGGCGTGATCGACAGCACGACCTCGGTCTTGTTGCGCGTGTCCTGCTGGCTGCCGAACAGGCGGCCCAGTATCGGCAGGTCGCCGATGCCCGGCAGCTTCGTGCTGCTGGAGCGGTCTTCGTTCTTGATCAGGCCCGCCAGCACCTGGTTCTCGCCATCCTTCAGCTGCAGCATCGTGGAGGCCGAGCGCGTGCCGATGCGGTATGCCGTCGTGCCGCCCTTCGTCGTGACCGTGTCGACCAGGTTGCTGACTTCCAGCGAGATACGGATGCCCACTTCGTTGTTCAGGTAGATCGTGGGCTCGACGTCCAGCTTCAGGCCCACGTCGACGTAGTTCACGGACTCGGACGCGAAGCCGCCCACGCCCGACGAGATGGTCGTCGTGATGGTCGGCAGCTTGTCGCCGATGACGACCTTGGCCTTTTCCTTGTTGCGCACGCGGATGCGCGGCGCGGCCAGCGTGTCGGAATCGCCGTCCGTCTTGCTGGCCGTGATCGAACCGGCGATCCCGGTCACGCCGATCGTCGTGCTGTCCAGGTGGTGCAGCTGGTCGATCGTGATCGCGCCGCCGGCCGCCGTCGTCAGCGGCGCGAACGCGAGGCTCGTGGGCCAGTCGATGCCCAGGTCGAGCAGGCGGTTGCGCTGCACTTCCAGCACCTCGACGTCCAGCATCACCTCGGCCTCCGGCACGTCCTGCAGCGCCACGAGCTGCGACGCCAGCTTCACGGCTTCCGGCGTGTCGCGCAGGATCACGAGGTTGAGCTTCTCGTCCACGACGACGTCCTTCGATTTCAGGATCGTCTTGAGCGTGTTGCCGATCGACTTCGCTTCCGCATTGGCCAGGTAGAAGGTCTTCACCGTCATCTCCTGGTATTCCTTCTGCTTGGCCGCGATGTTCGGGTAGATCAGGATCGTGTTGCCGTCCATGACCTGGCGCTCCAGCTGGTTCGTCATCAGGAGATAGTACACGGCCGCTTCCACCGTGCTGTTCTTCAGGAAGACCGACGCGCGCTGGTCCGTCTTGACGTCCTTATCGAACAGGAAGTTCAGGCCCGAGTGGCGCGCGATGACTTCGAAGATCTGCTTGATCGGCGCGTCGCGGAATTCCAGGTTGATGGGCGTGCGGAACGCGGCCGCCAGCGCCGCCTCGGGGGAATTCGCCGCGATCTTGTCGTTCACCTCGGCCAGCAATTGACGCGCCGGTTCGTGCGTCGGGCGCTCCGTCAGGATGGCGGTCAGCTTCGTTTTCGCCGTGTCGTAATCCTTGCGCTCCAGCGCGGCGCGCGCTTCTCCCATCAACACCCCGTGACGGCGGTCGGCATCCACCTGGCGCAGGCCGGCGCGGGCGCGGTCGTTGAGCGGATCGATCGCCAGCACGCGCCGGTAGTCAGCCACGGCCAGGTCGACCTTGCCGTCGGCCAGTTCACGGTCGGCCTGCGGCAGCAGGCGGTTCGTGGCGGCGTCGCGGACGCGCAGGTACGCGGACTTGTACTGGACGTTGGTCGGATCGGCGGCCAGCGCTTCCTGGTATTTGGTAAGCCCGGCCTCGACCTTGTCCTGGGCCACGAGCTCGTTGCCTTCGCGGTAGGCCATTTGGGCCGCGCAGCCGGACAGCAGGATGGCGAGCAGCGCCGGGAGCAGGCGCCGGGCCAGAGTTGGGCGAGCGATCAATCGAATACTCCAATATTAAGCTGTTGAACCTGGTTCAGCGGCAGGTAGGTCAGGGTCAGGACCGGCGGCGCGATGGACTCGACGCGGTACGTCCCGTCGATCACGGCGCCCTTCTCGCGCACGACGTACGTGCGGTCGCCGCGCGCCAGGTAGACTTCCCAGGCGCCGTCGCCGACGGACTTGCCGATGAAGGTGAACGGCAGCGGCGGCGCGGTGGGCGGCGTAGGCCGAGTCGGCCAGAATATAGTGGGCCCCCAGGGCGAGCCCGTGGTGGAGTCCGCCGGCGGGGTCAACGGCTTAGGCAAAAGCAAAGGCGATTGAGCCAG
>NZ_JBKYMO010000745.1:0-2016 GCF_047302915.1 Massilia sp. CT11-108
GTGTTCGACGCTGCGCTCGACGAGGCTGTACTCGATCTGCAGCGCGACGAACGGCGACCAGCCGCGCAGGTCGGCGATCGTCTGCAACTGCGCCACGCGCCACGCGGGCGTGTTGCAGATGCCCAGGTACAGCACCTTCCCGGCACGCACCAGGTCGTCGAGAGCGCGCAGGACTTCGTCGGGCGGCGTCGTATCGTCCCAGGCGTGCAGGTGCAGCAGTTCGATGCGGTCGGTGCCGAGCTGGCGCAGGCTCTGCTCGACGGAGCGCACGAGATTCATGCGGTGGTTGCCGCCCGAATTCGGATCGCCTGGAGCGCGCGCCATCGTGAACTTGGTCGACAGGACGATGCGGTCGCGCCGCCCTTCCATCAGCTTGCCGAGGATGCGCTCGGACGCGCCGTTCGTGTAGTTGACGGCCGTGTCGACGAAATTGCCGCCGCGGTCCACGTAGACGTCGAAGATGTTCCGGGCCTCGGCTTCGTCGGCGCCCCAGCCCCAGTCCTGGCCGAAGGTCATCGTGCCGAGCGCCAGCGGCGAGACGCGCAGGCCGGAGCGGCCCAGCAGGCGGTATTGATCGAGTGCGGTCATGGTGATCTCCTGTGCGGTTGAAAGTGGGCACAGTGTCGGGCCGCACAGCCGATCGGCGGTAGCGCAAACGTCGCACAAGCTTGCACGATCGTCCGGCGGCGCGCACACCCGCCTGCTGGCCTGCTATCCTTGCCGCCATGGATACGCTCGCCCTCTTTGCCGCCGCCATCGCCCGCCACGCCCCCGTGGACGGTATTCACGACACCGTTCTTCCGGGCGTCCGCCTTATCCGATCGTCCAGCCCGACGATGCCCATGCCCGTGCTGTACGAACGGACCGTATGCCTCGTCGCGCAGGGCCGCAAGCGCGCCGTGCTCGGCGCGACGGCCTTCGTGTACGACCCCGCGTACTACCTCGTCGCATCCGTCGAACTGCCCGTGACGGGCGCCGTGATCGAGGCGTCGCCGGAGCGGCCGTATTTGTGCCTGAGTCTCGACCTGGACATGGTGATGCTGGGGGACCTGGCGGTGCGGCATCCTCCTGCCGATGAGGATGGTGGAGAAGACGTGGGCATGGCACTGAACCGGACGACGCCCGAACTGCTCGACGCGGCGCTGCGACTGGCGCGGTTGCTCGACACGCCGGCCGACATCGATGCGCTGGCCCCGCTCGTCACGCGCGAGATCCTGTACCGGTTATTGACGGGCGCCGGCAACCGCATCGTGCGCCGCATGGCGCGTGGCGACAGCCGGCAAAACCAGATCGCCCGCGCCATCGTCTGGCTGCGCGCGCATTACGCGCGCGACTGCCGCATCGACGAGATGGCCGACGTGGCGCGCATGAGCCGGTCGACCTTTCACGCGCATTTCAAGGCGGTGACGGCGATGAGTCCTCTCGAATTCCGCACGCAGTTGCGCATGCAGGAGGCCAGGCGGCTGATGGTGGCCGAGGGTATGGATGCGGCCAGTGCGGGGTATCGGGTGGGGTATGAAAGTCCGTCGCAGTTCAGTCGGGATTATGTGCGGTTGTTTGGGGTGCCGCCGGGCAGGGATGCGGGCAGGTTGAGGGAGACGGCGGGCGTGGCGCACTGAAGCCGATCAGCGCCTCTCGACGCCGGCGCCCGCTGGTTGGCCGACCGCAACGCGGCCAACACTGCCGAAGGTCAGTGGGCGGTTTCACCAAGTGTCGTGCGCAGTCCATCAAATCCCGACTTGTACATCCCGGCGACGATTTCCTTTGCCTTGGCGTCATCCACATCCTTGGCCGCCGGGTCGCGCTTGAACCGGCTCTTCCACGTGATTGTGCTGCCCTTGCCCGAAGGTGCCACGGCGAGTCCTCATCCTGCACAACCTCGAGCACATTACCCGAAGCCGGTAATTGGGGCCCCCCACCGGGCCCCGCCGCCGGGGCCGCGGGGGGGGGGGGGGGGGGGGGGGGGGGGGGGGGGGGGGGGGGGGGGGGGGGGGGGGGGGGGGGGGGGGGGGGGGG
>NZ_JBKYMO010000746.1:0-2013 GCF_047302915.1 Massilia sp. CT11-108
CCGTGCGCGACACCGGCATCGGCATCCCGCCCGGGCACGCTGTCCACGCGCAGGTCGCCGCCCATCAGGCGCACGAGGCGGCGGCTGATGGCGAGACCCAGGCCCGTGCCGCCGTACTTGCGGCTCGTGGACGTGTCGGCCTGCGAGAAGGCCTCGAACATGCGCTGCTGCTGCTCGGGCGGGATGCCGATGCCGGTGTCGCGCACGGTGAACGCCAGCGCATCCGGGCCGGCCGGTTCGATGGTGAGCACGACTTCTCCCCGTTCCGTGAACTTGATCGCGTTGCTGACGAGGTTGAGCAGCACCTGGCCGAGGCGCATCGGGTCGCCCACGAGGCGCGCCGGCACGTCGGGGTGGACCGCGAACACGGGTTCGATGCCCTTGTTCCACGCGCTCGTGGCGGACATCGCGGCGACGCTGGCGAGGACGTCGTCCAGCGCGAACGGCGTCTGTTCGAGCACGAGCTGGCCCGCTTCGACCTTCGAATAATCGAGGACGTCGTTCAGCATCGACAGCAGCGATTTCGCGGCCATCTGCATGCGCGCCACGTAGCCCCGCTCGCGCCGGCCCAGGTCGGCCTCCTCGAGCAGGCGCGCGAGACCGATGACGGCGTTCATCGGCGTGCGGATCTCGTGGCTCATGTTGGCGAGGAACTCGCCCTTGGCGCTGCTGGCCGCTTCGGCCGCGCGCAGCGCTTCCTCCAGGCGCGACTGGGTACGTTTCAGTTCCGTGATGTCCGCGTGCAGCATGTAGAAGCCCTGTACGCGGCCGTCGGCGTCGAAGTCGGGGATGTAGCTGCCCCATGCCTGGATCACCTTGCCGGAGCCCTTGCGGTGCAGCCTGCGCTCGAAGAACTGCCGCTCGCCGCGCAGCACGGCCTCCATGTGCGGCATCACTTCGCGGACTTGGTCTTCGTCCACGAGTTCGACCATCGTGTGGCCGATGACGTCGGCGGCGTCGCGCTCCAGCCAGTCGAGATAAGGCTTGTTGGCGAAGCGGCAGCGCAGGTCCGCGTCCCAGTAGCCGACGAGCGCGGGCAGGTGGTCCGTCACGGTGCGGATCATGCGTTCGCTTTCTTCCAGGCGGCGGCTGGCGGCCCGGAGGGCGGCGGCCGTCTCCACGCGCGCGGTGATGTCGCGGATGGTGCCCTGCACGATGCCGCGGCCGCCGATGTCGACGCTGTTCAGCAGCACGTCGGCGTGGAACAGCGAGCCGTCGCGGCGGCGGTAGATCCACTCGAAGCGGTTGCCGCCCGTGTCGAGCGTGCGCCGCATCGCCTCGTGCCACAGCTCGTCCGAGCGGCGGCCGTTCGGCTGGCATTCGGGCGAGCTGCTGGCCGGCGCCATCGCGAGGAATTCGTCCGCGCCCGCGCAGCCGAACAGGTCGATCGCCGCCTGGTTGGCGCTGATGAAGCCGGCCCCGTGGGCGATCAGCACGTGGGCGTCGCCCGAGCCTTCGAACAGCGCGCGGAACATCACCTCGTTGTCGCGGTTGCGCTGTTCCTGGCGCTTGCGCTCCGTGATGTCGAGGACGACGGCGTTGATGCCGACCAGGTCCCGATCCCGCCCGTACACCGGGTAGTAGCTGCAGATCCAGTGGCGCATGATGCCCGGCTCCGCGGGCGATTCCCCGCTGTCCTCGACGTCGATCAGCGGCCGCCCCGTCGTCAGCACGTGGCGGTAGGGCCGTTCGATGTGGACGCCCCGTTCGCCCAGCAGGTCGGGCAGGGTGTGGCCGATGTGGGCGCTGGCCGGGAGCGCGTTCACGGCCGCCAGGTAGTCGTTGATCATCACGACCTGCAGGCTGCGGTCGAGGAACGCGAGCCCGACCGGTGCCGTCGCGTACACGGTCGCCAGCATGGCGGAGGAACGCTGCAGTTCGTCGGTGCGCTCGGCCACGAGCGATTCCAGGCCGGCGCGGTATTGTTGCAGCTCGCCTTCGACCTTGCCGAGCGCGCGCGCGACGGTCGCCGCCTCGCGGATCGCCAGCGGCGGGATCACGAGCTGCAACAAT
>NZ_JBKYMO010000747.1:0-2012 GCF_047302915.1 Massilia sp. CT11-108
GAGGCCGCCCGCCTGGCGCAGGGTGTGCATCTGCGCGCGCCGGCCCGTCAACACCTTGTGGCCATAGCTCTGGTGGCCGACGTCCCACACGATGCGGTCGCGCGGCGTGGCGAACACATAGTGCAGCGCGATCGTCAGTTCCACGGTCCCCAGGTTCGACGCGAGATGGCCGCCGGTGCGCGCTACCGTGTCGAGCAGGAAGCGGCGCAACTGGCGCGCCAGCGTCTCCAGGCGTGCGCGGGGTAGCGCACGCAAGGCGGCGGGATCGTTGATTGCCTCGAGCAGGTCCATGCGGTCCTCCATGCGGCGTGCGACAGGCACCGCAGGCGACCCATTCTAGAACATCCCGGCCATCCGTTCAGGTATTCGCTTCAACCGTGCGCCGGCCTCTTCGGAGATATGGTACGCACGAAAAATCCCGGCAGAAATCAGCCTTTGTGGCGGATCGCATCGAGCACGACGGCCAGTGCGCGCGACGCGTGGCGGCGGCTCGGATAGTACGCATGCAGGCCGGGGAATTTGGGGCAGAAGTCCGCCATCACGCTGACGAGGCGGCCGGCCCGCAGGTGCGGTACCGCCACGTCTTCGGTCATGTAGGCGAGGCCGCAGCCGGACAGCGCCGCGTTCAGCATCTGGTACACGCCGTTGAACGTGTAGCGTCCGCGCACGCGCACGTCGACGGCTGCGCCGCGATCGAGCATCTCCCACGCGTAGACGCCGCCGCCGGCGAGGCGCAGGCGGATGCATTCGTGCTTCATGAGGTCGTCGATGGACGCGGGCACGGGACGGTGCGCGAAGTACTCGGGTGCGCCGACGATCATCGTCTGCGTGTCGGGCGTGAGGCGCACGGCGATCATGTCCTTCTCGACCTGGTCGCCCCAGCGCACGCCGATGTCGTAGCGTTCGGCCGCCACGTCCACCATGCGGTATTCGGAACTGATCTCCAGGTGGATGTCCGGGTACTGCGGCAGCACGGCGGCCAGGCGCGGCCACAGCACGTTGTCGATGACGTGGTCCGTGGCCGTGATGCGGACGGTGCCGGCGGGCCGGTCACCGAGCTCGCTGACGGCGGCGATCTCCGCGTCGATCTCTTCCAGCCGCGGTGCCACATTCTGCAACAGCCGTTCGCCGGCCTCGGTGGGCGACACGCTGCGCGTCGTGCGCGTCAGCAGCCGCACGCCCAGTCTCGCTTCCAGCGCGCGGATCGTATGGCTAAGCGCGGACTGCGTCATGCCCAGCTTGACCGCCGCGCGCGTAAAACTGCGTTCGCGCGCGACCGCGAGGAAGACGAGGATGTCGCTGAGATTATCGCGTGCCATGCCGTGATTCTACGCTTGAACTAAGCGCGCGCGGCCTTGCGGGCCAGCGCCGCGGCGATGACGAGCAGCAGCGCGGCCAACCCGAACGTCGCGCGGAAGCCCCAGGCGTCGAACAGCACGCCGCCCAACGTGGCACCGAGGCCGATCGCCAGCTGGACGACGGCCACGATCAGGCCCCCGCCCGCCTCCGCATCGTCCGGCAAGGTGCGCGCGAGCCACGTCCACCAGCCTACCGGCGCCGCCGTCGCGACGAGGCCCCACACGGCAAGCAGCATCGCGACGATGGGCGTCGACCCGCCGAATGCCACCAGCGCGCCGGCCAGCACGGCCAGCACGAGCGGGATGACGGCCAGCGTGCGGTACAGGTGGTTGTCGAGGACCGCGCCGATGCACGTCGTGCCGATGAAGCCCGCGATGCCGATCGCCAGCAGCATGCCGGTCAGCGTCGTCGCGCTCACGTGCGTGACCGTTTCGAGGAACGGCCGCAGATACGTGAACAGCGCGAACTGCCCCATGAAGAACAGGCTGACGCCCGCCATGCCGTACGCGACGGCCGGGCGCTTCAGCAGCGCGAACACGCTGCCGGATGTCGCGTCCGATGCCGCGGGCAAAGCGGGCAGGCTCACGAACTTCCACGCGAATGCCAGCGCCGCGACAGGCACGATCCCGCCGGAACCCGCCCCCCCCCCCCCC
>NZ_JBKYMO010000748.1:0-2012 GCF_047302915.1 Massilia sp. CT11-108
AAAAATACCTAAACCCCGCGCCCCAACGGGGCAACCCTGTAACGGTTACCCCATACCCCGGCCCCCCGGCCCAAAAAACCGCGCGCCGCGCGCGAGATTGACGGCGAACGTGGCGCGCACGATGGCGCCCAGCTGGCCCAGTGTCGCGACCTGGTCGTCGGGCACGAGGCCGCTCTTGTCCGGCGACAGGTTCAGGATCAGGTTGGCGTTGCGGCCGATCGACGAATAAAAGATGTCGACCAGCTGCGTGACGGGACGGGGCCGCTTGTCGTGCGCCCAGAACCACTGGCCGTTCGCCAGCAGGGTCGCGTTGGTCTCGGCCGGGTACCACCACAGGTGCGATCCCGGCTTGAGCTGCGCCCGGCTGCCGAGGTCCGCGCCCTGCATGTCGGGCCACTGGAACGCGCCGGGCGCCGTGGGCAGTGGAATCACGCTCCATTCGGTCGTGCGGCCGTAGCCGCTTTCCGTGCCGACCCAGCGCACGTCCGGACCCTTGCCCATGATGACGGCGTCCGGCTGCAGCTTGCGGATCAGGTCGTACCAGGCCGCGTAGTCGTAGGTCTCGGCCACGCTCGGGTCGGGATTGGCGCCGTCGAACCACACTTCGTGGACCGGTCCGTATTCCGTCAGCAGTTCGTACAGCTGGTTCAGGAAGTAGCGGTTGTAGTCGTCGACCTCGTACGTGAACACGGGCCGGCCCGGCGGCGGGGTGCGCCCCTGCGCGGGGTCGCTCTGGAAGCGGGCCGGGTCGGTCGGGATCGTCGAGCGGCGTTTCGCGCTGCCATTGCCGTAATAACCGGCCGGGTTCGCGGCGTTGGTCTTCAGCTGGTACAGGTCGGCCGGCGACAGGTAGATGCCAAGCTTGACGCCGGCGTCGCGCGCCGCATCGGCCACCTCGCGCACGAGATCGCCCTTGCCGCCGCGCCAGGGACTCGCGGCCGACGAGTGATTCGTATAGCGCGACGGCCACATGGCGAAGCCGTCGTGGTGCTTGGCCACCAGCACGAGCATCTTGCCGTCGAGCTGCTTCACCGCGCGCAGCCACTGGCGCGCGTCCAGTTGCGTGGGATTGAACAGGGCAGGGTCTTCCTTGCCGTTGCCCCATTCCACTTCATTGAACGTGTTGACGCCGAAGTGCAGGAAGAACGTGCGTTCCAGCCGCATCCAGGCGGACTGGTTGGGGCGGGGCAGGGTTGTCGCGGCCTTGGCGACAATCGCGGCGGGGGAGTCGTCCGCCGCGATGACGTGTTCCGTCGCATAGGGAATGGGGGCGCCGTGCGCTGCGGCGCAGGCGAGCGCGAGGGCCAGGCCGAGGCAGCCTTGTGGGTGTCGAGGTGGGAGCATGATTTGTCGGTGTGATAAGTGGCGTATCGATTTTGTGATCGGCCGTATTACGCCCGCAATCGCGAAATCCCACAACCGGCATGGAAAATTACGTAAATCCGCGTCGCCAACGTGGCAACCAGGTAACGGTTACCGCTATCACCGTGCACGCGCGCCTAAAAAGGTGTGACGTACGGCAACTGTTGCGTGCATAATCAAAAAAAACATTAACTTATTGATTTACCACAGAAAGATGTCGTATCAGCCACAGGCTGACCGGCACCGCATCTCTCCGCCATGTCCTTCCTGTCCCGTGCCGCCCTGTCCGCGTTACCGTCGCGCCTCGCGCGGCTGTACGGCCGCTCGCTGTACGCCGCGCTGCTCGTGCTGGTGGCCGGCGGCCTGGCGATACCGGCCGTCGTGGGCGGCTACCTCATGATCGGCGTGCAGGAACAGCATGCGGCGCGCCGCGAGCTGGACGAGACCCTGCAGCGCAATGCCGACATCCTCGCCCTCGGCATGCAGGAATCGCTGTGGAACATGAACATCGACGCGGCCCGCTCGCTCGTCGATTCGCTGATGGGCGACCCGGCCGTCGTGCGCGTGCATGTGGGCGCGCAGGCGGAGGGCGGCACGCTTGCGCAGCCCATCGATCCGACCGGGATCGACGATTCTGGCGAAATTCCGTT
>NZ_JBKYMO010000749.1:0-2011 GCF_047302915.1 Massilia sp. CT11-108
CCCCCACACCTACACCACACTATTCGTCGGCCCCGTCAGATGTGAAAACGCGACAGCGGTAGTGCACGGCGACGTCCCAGCCGGCTTCGGCCATGCCAAGCGCGATGGCGCGTCCGATGCGCCGGCCGGCGCCCGTGACGAGGGCCACGCGCGCGCGTCCCGCGTGCGGGCGGTCCGAGGGTGTGCCAACTGAGTCAGGAGTCGAATTTGTCTGTGTCATCGTGGTTTGTGGGTCGCTGCCGATTCTCGCTACAATGGCCGGATGTCCTTACCTCTTCCCTCCAGCGACGCGCTGGCCGCGTCCCAAGCCCTGCAGCGCATGATCGCTGCCGAGATCGCCGACCAGGGCGGCGCCATCCCGTTTTCGCGGTTCATGGAACTGGCGCTGTACGCGCCGAATCTCGGCTATTACAGCGGCGGTGCGGCGAAGCTGGGCCGCGATGGCGATTTCACCACGTCGCCCGAGATCAGCCCGCTGTTCGGTGCCACGCTGGCGCGCGCGGCAGCCGCTATTATGGCCCAAAGTGCCCCTGACATTATCGAATTCGGCGCCGGCACGGGCAAACTCGCCCATGACGTCCTGACGGCGCTGGCCGAACTGGGCGTGCGCGTCGACAGTTATACGATCATCGAACTGTCGGGCGAATTGCGCGCGCGCCAGCAGGAAGCGCTGAAGGATTTCCCGCAGGTGCGCTGGACGCACGATTTCCCGGTGGCGTTCCGCGGCGTCGTGCTCGCCAACGAAGTGCTGGATGCGATGCCGGTCGAGCTCGTCGTGCGCGACGGCGGCCGCTGGCTGCGTCAGATGGTGACGGTGGAAGACGGCCGCTTCGCCTTTGCGCCCGCAGAGCCCGACGCGGCGCTGCTCGACCAGATCGGCCGCCAAATTCCCGACGCCGACACCTTGCAGGACGGCTATCTGACCGAAGTCCACCCGGTCGCCTGCGGGTTCATGCGCTCGCTGGCGCAGATGTTCGAGAAGGGGAAAGGCGCCGCGCTCCTGGTCGACTACGGTTTCCCGGCCCACGAATATTATTTCGACGAGCGCACGAGCGGCACGCTGATGTGTCATTACCGCCACCATGCGCACCCGGATCCGTTTTATCTGCCGGGCCTGCAGGACATCACGGCGCACGTCGATTTCACGGCGATGGCGCTCGCGGCCCACGGTGCCGGGCTGGACGTGCTCGGCTACATGAGCCAGGCGGCCTTCCTGCTGGCGGCGGGCATCGGCGAGCTGCTGCTGAAGACGGACCCGGAAGATGCGTTGCGCTACCTGCCGCAGTCGAAGGCCGTGCAGAAGCTCGTCTCGCCGGCGGAAATGGGGGAATTGTTCAAGGTGCTCATCGTCGGCAGCGGCGTCGCGCTCGACCCCGCCATCGAGCGCGCCGATCGCAGCCACAAGTTGTGATACTGACATCTTGCGCGGTGGATACAAACCCGGCTATGCTGTAATGCCGCCCGTACGGCAGGCTGTCCTTTGCCTCTGCCGTTACAAAACGAATCGGCTACTATTGAAGCAGCTGGCGCCCTGTGCAACCCGACCCTGACCCATGGCCAAGATCCATACCCATTATGACAACCTGAAGGTGTCGCGCCACGCACCGCAGGAAGTCATTCGCGCGGCCTACAAGGCCTTGAGTCAGAAATATCACCCCGACAAGAATCCGGGCGACGAGCGCGCCGCCCGCATCATGGCCATCGTCAATACGGCCTACAACATCCTGTCCGATCCCGTGCGCCGCAAGGAACACGACGAGTGGATCGCGTCGGAAGAGTGGGAAGTCGAGTGGCTGGAAAGTTCCCATGGCGAGGATGGCCGCGAGAAGCCGCGCGGCGACGGGCACTGGGAACCGCGCCAGGTCGCGGCACCGTCGCGCTGGCGCGTACTGCGCGACCCGCGCTGGTGGGGCCTGATGCTCGCCTCCTTCGCGGGCGGCGGCGCGCTGGCCATCGTCCTGCTCGATCCCCCCAGGATACTGCCGAGCGTACCGAGCGCGCTGGCCTGGCC
>NZ_JBKYMO010000750.1:0-2011 GCF_047302915.1 Massilia sp. CT11-108
CGTGCCGGCCATGGCGCCGCCGCCCAGCGTGGCGTTGCCGAGGCCGAGCGCCGTCTGCTGCGTGGCCGGCACGTCGTACCAGCGGCCGATGAACTGCTCGGCGCGCACGGGCTGGCCAAAGTACTCGGACAGCACGCGCGCGATCTGCACGCTGGACGCGGGCCGCTGGCGCATCGCGGTGGCGAAGTAGGCGAAGGTTTCGTCCAGCACGCCGTCGCCGTGGTCGGACAGGCGTCGGCGCAGCGCCGTGTGGCCCATGCCGGCCAGCGACAGCAGCAGTGGCAGGAAGCCGTCCCGGCGGCCGCCGTATTTCAGCTCCAGCCGGTACTTGCGCCAGGCCTCGTAGAACAGGGCCAGCGTGCGGGTCGAGAACGTGTCGAGGAAGGCGCGCGGGCCGTCGTCCCGTTCGGCGATCTGCTGCGCGGCCACCCGCTCCGTGTAATGGGCCGGCAAGGCGCCGCTCGAACCCAGCAGGCCCATGAACGTGGGCGTCAGCCGCACGTACTTCAGCTCCCGCGACTGCAAAGCGGCGGCCAGGGCGGCGCTGTTCGGCGCGACCGTGCGCGGTTCCGCGTGCAGCGCCTCGATCTCGCTGGCCGGGAAGGCGAGCGAGGTCGAATTGCTAAAGCGCAGGAAATTCGCCAGCGCGCCCTCCTCCGCCATGCCGCGCTTGCGCAGCCACAGCTCGATCATGCGCACGGCCTGGAAATACTGGAAGCGGTACGGCTGCGCGAACAGCCGCTCGATTACAGCAGGCTCAAATCGCCGCTTCGGGGCGTGCATCGCAGCAGCTCTCCTCCGGTCTTGTTGGAAACGATCACGAGTTGCGTGAAGCTGTTGGCGTGCACGTACAGGCCGAGGAAGCGTTCGACGATGTGGGCGAACGCGTCGACGCCGCTGCCGACGAACGCCTCCTCGTCGATCGTCAGCCGCACCTCGATGCCGCGCACCATGCAGGCGAACGGATTCCCCGGCAGCCATGCCGTCGCGGAGCGGTGCTCGACGGCGAGGATGCCGCCGATCTGGCGCTGCGTCGAGGGTGAGCGCGGCAGGTCGTACAGGGTGAGCATCTCGCGGAACGCGGCGATGCCGCCGCCCGACAGCGACAGATGATTCAGCGACAGGTGCGAGATCAGGCGCCAGTGCGCACCGCGTCCGCGCTCGAAGCGGTACGACGGCGTGGGCTTGCGCAGGAAGCTGATCGACTGCACCGTCGATCCGCCCTCGATGAACAGGTCGCCGCCGCGCACGCCGTACGACAGCAGCGCGGGCAGGTCGCGGTTGGTGCACGTGAGCTCGATGCTCAGCGTGTCCGTCTCCACCTCGGCCGGGTCGAAATCGATGTCGACGAGGGAGATCTGGGTCTCGTAGCCGGGGCTGCGTTCGGCCAGCAGCGGGTCGCGCCGCATGATCCAGTAGTGGCCGCTCTTGTCGGGCATCTGGCCGTGGCGCAGCGAGTAAAACGGCCGAAACTCCACAATGGATTCGCCCTGCGGCGTCTGGCGCACGAGGCGCACGCTGTCGATAGCCTGCACCTCGAACGCGAAGGCGCGGCGCGCGTCCGCCAGCACGGGATAGCTGGCCGTCGTGTGCGTCAGGCGGATCGGTTCGCCGCGCTGGCGGAACAAATTCACCACCGGCGTGCAGCCCAGCAGCAGGTTCGTCGCGGACAACGTGCCCAGCATGCGGGCCGCGTTCGAATCCGCGCGCAGGCCGGACAAGGCCAGGTGCAGCGTGATGGTACGCGTCCCTGCCGGCAGCGCGGCCGTCAATGCGGCCAGGTCGATGTCGAAGAAGTTGAACTTCTCGGGGAAGCAAAAATATTCGGTGAGGAGGCGGTACGCCGTGTGCGAGCGGGCCGGGAAGTCGATCAGCGACTCGTCCTCGCCGAAGCCGGCCGGCTGCAGCGGGATCTTCGACAGCGGGATCCAGCGCCCGTTGCCGTCGGCCTCCGCGTACGCGCACACGCCGCGCATGAACAGCGCGTCGCGCAGCGCGGCGCAGAACGACG
>NZ_JBKYMO010000751.1:0-2011 GCF_047302915.1 Massilia sp. CT11-108
CGGGAGGGCGGCCGGCAGCAGGGCGGCGCCGGCGAGCGCCTGGATGATCTCTCGTCTCGTAGTCATTCTGTATGAATCCTTCTGTTTTGCGTGGTGGGGAGAAAACGGTTCAGCCGTGGCCGGGCGCGAACGGGAACACTTGCTTCCGGTAGTACTCGAGGGGTTGCGCGGGCGCGCGCACGCCGGCCGGCAGCGGCAGGCCGGACTGGTGCTGGAAGTACGCGATGCACGCGTCGCGCCACCATACGGCCTCGCGCTGTTGCTGGGCCAGGCGCTGGGCGACGTCGTTGAAGCGCTGCGCATCCACGAACGGGCGCAGGCGCTGCCATTCGGCTTGCATCGCCGTCACTTCGGCCACGCCGTGGTCGTAGTGCGCAATCAGGTCGGTCCACAGCGTGCGGCCGTCCGGCATGCGGTAGTCCCACGGCAGGTGGTGGAACCACAGCAGGAACTCCTGCGGCGTCGTGGCCGGGTCGGCGAAGCGGCGCGCGACCTCGGGCGCGTACTGGGCCACGGCATTGCTGCCTTTCGCAGTGCGGTCGAAGCCGATGCCGTTCCTGTCGGCGCGGTGGTAGTAGACGGGGTTCCAGTCGGCGCGGCCCAGGTCGTCGACCCACGGCGCGGGACCATAATGGTGGCCGGTGCCCATGATGTGGTGCAGGCCGAGGGGCGTCATGTAGTCGACGACGGCTTCGCGCGAGCGCATCATCATGGCGACGACCGGATCGACGACGCGCGCGTCCGGCGCGAACGTCTGGCCCGCCCATTCGCGTGCGATGGCGCGGCTGTCCAGGTCCGGGTTCCAGGCGAGGCGGCCGTAGGCGTACCAGTTGGCCTGGTCGAACGTGGAGCCCGTCCAGTTGCGGCTCGATCCGATGTTCGCGACGCCGGCGATGCCGCCGACATGCCCGTCCTGCGCGCCTTCCAGTACGCGCGCCACGGTCATGGGCGTCCCCCCGGCGCGGGTATCGAAGCGCAGCGTTTCCTGGAACAGGGGGCCGAGGTAGACGAGGTGCGTGGCGAAGCCGAGGTATTCCTTCGTCACCTGGAATTCCATCACGAGCGGCGTGTCCGGCATCGCGCCGAACAGCGGGTGCGCCGGTTCGCGCGGCTGGAAGTCGATGGCGCCGTTCTTCACCTGCACGAGTACGTTCTTGTCGAACTTGCCGTCCAGCGGCTTGAACTGGTCGTACGCTTGCGCCGCGCGGTCGCTGACCTGGTTCGGGTGCGCGGGCGGGTTGTAGACGAAGGCGCGCCACATCACGATGCCCTTGTGCGGCGCGAGCGCACGCGCCAGCATGTTGGCGCCGTCCGCGTGGTTGCGGCCATAGTCCTGCGGGCCGGGCTGGCCTTCCGAATTGGCCTTGACGAGGAAGCCGCCGAAATCGGGAATGGTGCGGTAGATCTCGTCCGCCTTGCGCGCCCACCACGCCGCGACGGCGGGGTCGAGCGGATCGGCCGTCTTCGTCTCCTTCAGTTCCAGCGGCGTCGACCAGCGCACGGAGAGATAGACGCGGATGCCGTACGGGCGCAGCACGTTCGCGATGGCGGCCGCCTTGGCGATGAACGCGGGGCTCAGCACCTCGGCCTTCGCGTTGACGTTGTTGAGGACCGAGCCGTTGATGCCGAGCGACGCGTTGGCGCGCGCGTAGTCCGTGTAGCGCGGGTCGACGATGTTGGGGAGCTCCCACCAGTTCCAGATCGATTCGCCCGCGTAGCCGCGTTCGACGGTGCGGTCCAGGTTGTCCCAGTGGTTCAGCACCCGGAGGGGCAGCGCCGGCTTGTCGGCGAGCGCGATGCTGTCGGGCGCGGTGCCCAGTTGCAGCTGGCGCAGCCACGCGAAGCTGCCGTACAGGAGGCCGACGTCGGAGTTCGCCGCGATCAGCGTGATGGGGACGCCACCCTGGCGCGTGCGACGCACGACATAGCCTTCAGGACCGACGGTGGCGAGGTCGCGGCGCACGGCATCCGCGTCGGCCAGGCCCGCCGGGAGCGTGGCGCGGGCGAGGAC
>NZ_JBKYMO010000752.1:0-1983 GCF_047302915.1 Massilia sp. CT11-108
GTCGCCGAGGGACAGAGCCTGAACCGCCACGTGCTGTCGTACATCGCGCGGCTGGAAAAGATGCGCCGGCCATTCCAGGTGACGTTCTCCCGGATCGAGGTCATCGCCCGCGCCTACCAGGGCGGCGGGAGTGCGCAGCCGCAGCACGAACACTCGCTCATGCAGGTGACGGCCAAGGACCTGCTCAACCGGGCCTGCCAGGCGCGCGCGTCCGACATCCATATCCGCGTCCGCAAGGATTGCACGGAGACGTGGTTCCGCATCCATAACGACCTGGTGCCGAAGGGCGTGCAGACGCGCGAATACGGCGAGCGCCTGCTGGCGACGCTGTACGGGGCGATGACGTCGGTGTCCGACAATTCGTACAAGCCGATGGAGCGCCAGGACGCCGCGATTTCCGACCGCGACAAGCTGCCGCCCGGGCTGTACGGCGTGCGCATCGCCACCGCGCCCACCAGCGAAGGCGCCGTCATGGTGCTGCGCCTGCTGTACAACGACGCCGGCGACAACGTCGACCTGCGCCCGCTCGGCTTCAGCGAGACGCACGCCGGCATGCTCCAGCAGATCAAGGAGCAGCCGATCGGGATGAACATCATCAGCGGTCCCACCGGATCGGGGAAATCGACCACGCTGCAGCGCATCCTGTCCGGCGAAATCATCGAGGCGGGCGGCAAACTGCACGTGCTGACCGTCGAAGACCCCGTGGAATACCCGATCGAGGGCGCGGTGCAGACGGCCGTGACCAATGCCAGCACGGAAGCGGACCGCGCGCGCCAGTTCTCGGCCGCGATCTCGAACGCGATGCGGCTCGATCCCGACGTCATCATGATCGGCGAAATCCGCGATGCGGCGTCGGCGCAGAACGCGCTGCGCGCGGCGATGACGGGCCACCAGGTGTGGACGACGGTGCATGCCAACAGCGCGCTGGCGATCGTCGACCGGCTGCTCGATCTCGGCCTGCCGATGAGCCTGGTGGCGGACCACACGATCATCACGAGCCTGATCAGCCAGCGCCTCGTCAAGGTGCTGTGCCCGCATTGCAGCCGGCCGCTGGTGGACGCGCCGGAGGCGCTGCCGCCGGCGCTGTACGCCCGCGTCCGGCAAGCGGTGGGCGGCGCGCTGCCGCGCGTGCGCGTGACCGGCGACGGTTGCGAGCATTGCGCCATGCAGGGCACGGTGGGGCGGTCGGTGCTGGCGGAAGTCATCGTGCCGGACGCCCAGTTCTTCAAACTCATCCGGGCCGGCGACAAATGCGCGGCGGTCGCGTACTGGCTCGAGCACCTGGACGGCCGCACGATGCTGGGCCACGCGATCGACAAGGTCGCGGCCGGCCAGATCGATCCGCGCATGGCGGAAAAAGTGGTCGGCCACCTCGCGGCGCCGGGATCCCGGCTGGAGGTGGTCCATGCGGTTTGACGTCACGCGCGCCTGGGCGAAGACCCAGTTCTCGGCGGCGGCGCGCGTGCGCCTGTACCGCAAGATCGCCAAGATGCTCACCAACGGCCTGCCTTTGCTGCGGATCCTGGAAGTCCTGCGCGAACGGGCGTCGGACAATGGCCGCAAGCCGCAGGAGCCGCTGGCGATCGTGCTCGACGATTGCCGCCGGCAGGTGCAGAACGGCCGGATGCTGTCGGAAAGCCTGGAAGGCTGGGCGCCGCGGCCGGAACGCATGATCCTGCTGGCCGGCGAACAGTCCGGCAACGTGGAGGCCGCGCTGCTGGCCGTCGTCGACGTCGTGCAGGCGCAGCAGCGCATCAAGGCGGTCATCGTCGGCGGGCTCGTCTACCCATGCGCGATCCTGGCGCTGATCCTCGTCTACGTCTACCTGTTCGGCACGAAGGTCATTCCCGAGTTCACCCGCATCACCGACCCGACGAACTGGCATGGCGCCGCCAGGTCGCTGTACGTCATGTCCGAGGTGGTCCAGCACTGGATGCTCGCCATCGTCGGCGCGCTGGCGCTCGTCGCGGGCGGCGCCATGCC
>NZ_JBKYMO010000753.1:0-1983 GCF_047302915.1 Massilia sp. CT11-108
CGGTGTCGCCGAACGCGAGGCCCAGCTGGACGTCGTGCCCGCGCGGCCGCGCTCCGGGCGCGAGAACCGCGCGCTCATCTTCGTCAACGGCTGGAATGTCGGGCAGTTCATCGCGCACGTCGGGCCGCAACGGGTGTTCGTGATCCCGCCGGGCATCCTCGACCCGCACGGCGACAATACGATCGCGCTCGCCGTCACGACGGACGGCGACCCGGCCAATGCGCTGGAACCGGTGCGGCTCGAGGTGTTGCGTGCCGTTCACGGTGGGGTGTCCGGCGACGCGGTAAAGGGTCGGGCCGGGCCGTAGTTGTTGAACTGTCAGTCACAAGACAGCAACACCTGATAGTGTCCCGCGTGACAGTAAGCGGTCCGGGCCTTACAATGTTGCCTCACGAGAATATCGGCCGGACCTTTCCGGCCGCGCCGCGAGGATACAATTTGATGCTAGGGTTTGACGATATCGCACAATGGCGCGCGCGGATCTTCTCGCGCCTGTTGTCGATAGTGCTCGTCCTGGGCACCATCGCGGCGATTCCCAGTGTGGTCGTCGTGCTGCGTCAAGGCGTCTGGACCGTGGCCGCGATGGACGGCGCCGCGCTGGGCTGGCTGTTCGCCCTGTGGCGCCTGAAGCGCCTGCCGTACACCTTCCGCGTCCTGAACTTCCTCGCCATCATCTACATGGTGGCCATCTGCCTGATGCTGAAGGTGGGACCGGTCAGCCAGAACTACCTCATGGCGCCGCCCGTGATGGCGGCGATCCTGCTCGGGACCGGTCCGGCGCTGACGGCCCTCGCGGCCAGCGCCATCATCCTCATCCTCGGTATCGGCCACTTCCAGTCCTCGCTGGTGGACATGGGCCACGACCCGATCATCGTCGCGCTCCTCGTCGCGTTGAACTTCACGTGCGTGGGCGCGCTGCTGACGCTCACGTGCAGCACCTTGCTCAAGGGGTTATCGCGTTCGCTGGACGAAGTGCGCGGCTTCGCCAAATCGCTGGAGAGCGGAAAGGATGCGCTGCAGGCGGTGAACGCCGAACTGCGCCTGACGTCGGCCGCGCTGTCGCGCCTGAACGACATGGTGCTGATCGCGCGCGCCGTCGACACGCCGGACCGCGACCAGCCCATCATCTTCAGCAACGAAGCGTTCCAGCGCCGCACCGGCTACAGCGACGCCGACATCGTCGGCCGCAGCATGCGCGTGCTGCACGGGCCGGGCACGGATCCGGCCGTCGTCGAGCGCATCGTGGAGACCATGCGCAGCGGCCAGCCGGCGACGGCGGAACTGGTCAACTACACCAAGTCCGGCGACCCCTATTGGGTCGAGATGGAACTCATGCCGTTCACGGACGACGCGGGCCGGATCAGCCACTGGGTCGTCGTCGGCCGCGACATCACGGAACGCCGCCATTCGGCCGACGCGATCCACCGCCTCGCGTACTACGACGTCCTCACGGGCCTGCCCAACCGGCGCCTGATGACGGAGCGCCTGGACGCCATGGTGGCATCGGCCAACGGGGGCCGCGGGCTCGGCGCCGTGCTGTACATCGACCTGGACAACTTCAAGCACGTGAACGACGCGCGCGGCCATGCGACGGGCGACGCGCTGCTCAAGCACACGGCGAAGAGCCTGGCCCACGTCGTGCGCAAGGGCGACACGGTGGCCCGTCTGGGCGGCGACGAATTCGTCGTGCTGCTCGACGGCCTCGGCACCGATCCCGCCGCCGCCACCGCCGCCGCGCTGTCGGTGTCGGACAAGATCCGCGTCGCGCTGGCCGACGACGTCGTCATCGACGACCAGAGCTACCATTCGACGGCCAGCATCGGCGTCGCGCTGCCCACGCGCCCCGGTCAGTCCGTGGCCGACCTGCTGCGCGATGCGGACCTGGCCATGTACCACGCCAAGGCGGCCGGCCGCAACGGCGTCGCCGTGTTCGAGACGCGGATGCTGGCCGCGGCCCAGCGTCAGCTGGCGCTCGGCCGCGAC
>NZ_JBKYMO010000754.1:0-1979 GCF_047302915.1 Massilia sp. CT11-108
CCCCCCCCCCCCCCCCCCCCCCCCCCCCCCCCCCCCCCCCCCCCCCCCCCCCCCCCCCCCCCCCCCCCCCCCCGCCCAGGCCATCGTCGTGCTGGCGGCAGGCCGCGTGCGGCATGCCCCCGAATACGGGGACCGCGACATCCCCGACTACGTCGCCCTCGCGCGCCTGCGCTACGCGGCGCACCTGCAGCGCGAGACGGGACTGCCCATCCTCGTCAGCGGCGGCAACGGCGGCGTCGACAAGGGCAACCCCGGCGGCTCGGAAGCCGACAGCATGGCCGCCGCCCTGCGCGAAGACTTCGGCGTGCCGGTGAAGTGGCTCGAGGACCGCTCCGGCGACACGGCGGAGAACGCGGCCTTCAGCGCCGCCATCCTGCGCGCGCACGGCATCCACCGGATCCTGCTCGTCACCGACGCGATGCACATGCCGCGCGCCAGCGCCGTGTTCGCGCGCGCCGGGCTGGACGTCGTCAGCGCGCCCACGATGTTCTTCGGCCGCCAGCCGCTGTCGATCCACGCCTGGGTGCCCAGCGCCGAGGGCATGCGCCGGTCGTGGTATGCGACGTACGAGTGGATCGGCCTCGCCTGGTACCGCGTGCGCGCGGCCGGCGGCCGCTGATTCACCGTCCGGCGAGCGTCGCGCACACCCTGTTGCGCCCGCCCCGCTTGGCGGCATACAGTTGCGCATCCGCGGCGCCGATCAGCGCTTCGGACGACGCGGGCAGCACCGGCGCCTGCGCGGGCACGGACGCGATGCCGAAGCTCGCCGTCGCCTTGACGGTTGCGCCGGGCGCGTCGGCGAAGGCCGCGCGGATGCGTTCCGCGAGCGTCTGCGCGCCCGCGAGGTCCGTCTGCGGCAGCACGAGCAGGAATTCCTCGCCGCCGTAGCGGACCACGCTGTCGACCGTGTCGCGCGTGAGCGACAGCAGCAGGCCGGCGAAATCCGCCAGCACCTGGTCGCCGGCCGCGTGGCCGTAGGTGTCGTTGATGCGCTTGAAATGGTCGAGGTCGCACAGGACCACCGACAGCGGCGTGCCGTAGCGCCTCGTGCGCTCGAGCTCCGCGTTCAACAGGCCTTTTTGCAGGAAGCGGCGGTTGTAGCAGCCCGTCAGCGGATCGCGGTCGGCCAGCTGCTGCAGCTGGATCGAGGCGCGGAACTGTTCGCGCTGGGCGACGTGGAAGCGGCGCGCGGCGATATAGCCGAGCGCATTGCCCATCACGAGCAGCAGCACGAGGGTCAAGAGGTCGTCCGCCCGCAGATTGCCCTGGATGA
Organism: Massilia sp. CT11-108; assembly: GCF_047302915.1. NCBI lineage: Bacteria > Pseudomonadati > Pseudomonadota > Betaproteobacteria > Burkholderiales > Oxalobacteraceae > Massilia > Massilia sp. CT11-108. The sequence continues at coordinate 1,274 of NZ_JBKYMO010000754.1, forward strand.
CCAGCAGCGCGGCGAACACGATGCTGGACCCGACGCCGATCGCCACCGCGTAGATGAAACGGTTGGGGATTGTGACGTAGACCGCCATCAGGATCAGTGCCTGCGACATCGCATTCCACGCCAGCACCTCCGGCTGGAACCAGCACACGACCATGAACACGGCCAGCGCGACGACGAGCAGGGTACACGCGGCCCGGATCGACACGCGCACCGACCGCGGGCGGCGGACGATGGCCGCGAAGCAGCCCAGGCCCACGAGCGCCACGACGATGCGCAGGCCCATGAGCATCCACGCGATCGCCGTGGCGCCCAGGGTGGCGAAGTCGGTGGCCGCGAACGCGACGTAGAACGCGGCCGCGAACAGCAGGCTGGCCTTCAGCTGGCGGTTCCGCTCGGGCAGGAAGTGGCGCGTGAAGCGTGACTCGCTGGCCGGGTCCGCGAACTCGGCGCGGCGGCAGTCGATGGCCAGGTTGGGACGTTGGGGATCTTGGGGCAACACGGCGGGATTCGGTGGAAGCGGGGCGAATGGCGGCAACCAGTCATTTTAATTCAAGGTAACTAAATTTGCCATACGGAAATTTACTTACATCGCTTACCGGCTCCCCAGCCGCGGCGCCACCGTCGCCGGCTGTTGCCACGGCGCCTTGAGTGCCGTGCGCGTCGTGTAATCCGTCAGCGCGAGCCCGAACAGCAGCGCGAGCGTGAC
>NZ_JBKYMO010000755.1:0-1978 GCF_047302915.1 Massilia sp. CT11-108
GGCCTGCTCGACCTGCTCGTGCGCACGGCGGCCGGCGCCATCGAACGCCACCGCAGCCATGCGGCAAGGCGTGACGACGAGCGGCGCCAGGCCTTCCTGCTGCGCCTGAACGATACCCTGCGCCCGCTGGCCGACCCGCGCCGCATCCAGGAAGAAGCCGCGCGCGTGCTGCGCGCCCATCTCGGCGTCGACCGGATCGGCTATGCGGCCGATTGCGGCGACGGCGAGCACGTGATCGTCACCCATGCGGACGGCACGCGCGCGTCCGCGTTCGGCAGCAAGATGCGCTACGCCGACTTCGGTCCCGGCCTGCTGGCCGCGCTGCGCAAGGGCCGGCCGGTCGTGCGGCCGGATATCCTGTCCGATCCCGAGCTCGACGCGGCCGCACGCGAGGCGCATGCCTTGCTCGGCGCCCTCTCCGTGGCCGACGTGCCGCTGGTGAAGGACGGCCGCCTCGTCGCCATCCTGTTCGCGCACCACGGCAGCGCGCACGCGTGGAACGATGCCGACCTGGCCGTCATGCAGGAGACGGCCGAGCGCACCTGGGCCGCCGTCGAGCGCGCGCAGGCGCAGGCCGAGCGCGAGGCCGCGCACGCGGAACTGATGCGCCAGTCGCGCTTCGTCGCGACGACGATGGATGCGCTGCCCGACTTCGTCTACGCGTTCGACCGCGCGCACCGCTTTGTCTACGTCAACCGCGCGATGGAAGAACTGTACGGCATGGAAGCCGGCGCGCTCGTGGGCCGCAGCTTCGCCGACCTGGACTTCCCGTCCGACCTGGCCGCGCGCCTGGACGGCCACCTCGACACCATCTTCCGCACCGGCGTCACCATCCAGGACGAGGTGTATTTCACGAGCCCCACCGGCACGAGCGCCTATTTCCAGTTCCGCTGGGGCCCCGTGCTGGCCGAGGACGGATCGGTCGAGCAGGTCGTGGGCGTCTCGCGCGACACGACCGGCCGGCGCATGCTGGAAGCGCGCCTGCGCGAGAGCGAGGAACGGGCGGCCTTCCTGCTGCGCCTGTCCGACGCGATGCGCTCGCTGGACGATGCCGACGCGATCGAGGCGACGGCCACGCGCATGGTGGCCGCGCACCTGGACGCAAGCCGCGTGCTGATCGGCGAATTCGAGGAAGGCCGCGTCCACATCCGGCGCGACCACGTGGACGGTGTCGCGTCGCTGGCCGGCACGTATCCGATGCCCTCGCTGGGTGCGCGGGCGCTCGCCGCGTTCGAGCGGGGCGAGCCCTTCGTCGTCGAGGACACCGCGCGCGACCCGCACATGGACAGCGCCACGCGCGCCGGCTGGATCAGCGTCGGCATCGCTTCCCACGTCGGCGTCGGGCTGTATTCCGGCGGGCGCATCGCCGGCGTGTTCTGCGTGCACCACGCGGCGCCGCGGCACTGGAACGCGGCCGAAGTGAACCTCGTGCGCGAAGCGGCCGAACGCACGTGGGCCGCGATCGAGCGCGTGCGCGCCGAGCAGGCGCTGAAGGACGCGGACCGGCGCAAGGACGAGTTCCTCGCCACGCTGGCGCACGAGTTGCGCAATCCGCTCGCACCGATCAGCAACGCGATCCAGCTGATGCGCCGCGCCGACAGCCGCGATGCCGCCGATCGTCTCACGGGCATCGTCGAGCGCCAGGTACGGCAGATCGTCAAGCTCGTCGACGACCTGATGGAGATCGCGCGCATCTCGCGCGGCAAGATCGAACTGGACCGGCGCGCGCTGGCCCTGACCGACATCGTGCGCGACGCCGTCGAAGCGAGCCGGCCGCAGGCCGAACGCGCCGGTCACGTCCTCGACGTGACGGAGCCGGACGCGTCCCTCGTCGTGCACGGCGACGCGGTGCGCCTCACGCAGGTGCTCACGAATCTGATCAACAACGCCGCCAAGTACACCGGCGCGGGCGGCCGCATCGACCTGCTCGCCCGGCGCGAAGGCAGCGCCGTCGCGCTGCGGGTGCGCGACAACGGCC
>NZ_JBKYMO010000756.1:0-1977 GCF_047302915.1 Massilia sp. CT11-108
CTCCGGCGCCACGGCGGCCGTCGGGTCGATACGTACCCAGCCGCGCCGCGGCAGCCACACCTCGGCCCACGCATGCGCGTCCGATTGGCGCACGGTGAGGTAGCCGTCGATCGGGTTCATCTCGCCGCCCTGGTAGCCCGTGACGACGCGCGCCGGCACGCCCGCCGAGCGCATCAGGAACACGAAGGCGCCCGCGTAATGCTCGCAGAAGCCGGCGCGCGTGCCGTACAGGAAATCGTCGATCGAGTCGCGGCCGGGCAGCAGCGGCGGCTGCAGCGTGTAGACGAAACCGCCTTCCGCAAACAGGCGCAGCACGGCCGCCACGCGGCGCGCCGGATCCGGCTCGGACGCCAGCGCCTGGCCGGCCGCGCGCGTGCGCGGATTCAGGCCGTAGGGCAGCATCAGCCATTGCCCGTCGACGGGCGACGCATCCGTCTGCAGGCTGTAGTGCACGAAGGAGACGAGGTCGTAGCGCACGCGCTCGCCGATCGGGTCGAGCGACCGGAATTCCAGTTCGCCGGACAGCGTCACGCCATGCCCCGGCAGCTCGGGGATGGCGCGCGGCATCTCGAGGGCGAACAGCCAGCGCGTGTTCGACGGTTCCAGCGTGACCTGGTAGCCGACCGGCGTACCGCCCACGGACAGCGACAGCGCCTGCGTGCGCGTGTGGCGGGACGGGCGCACGCGCGTCCAGGTGCGGCCGTCGTAGCTACCCAGCACGGGGCCGCGCCAGTACAGTTGCGGCTGCGCGGGCACGGGGCCGTCGAATTTCACGCGGAACGCGACGTCTTCCGACTGCGCCAGGTTCGACATCTGGCCGGGCGCCATCGTGTCGGACAGGCCGCTCTGCGCGCTGTGCGACGCGTCCGGCATGCCCCACAGCGGTCCTTCGACGCGCGGGAACAGGACGAACGCGGCGCCCGCCAGCGGCAGCGCCAGCCCGAGCAGTTTCGCGCCCATCCACAGGCGCGTGCGCAGCGGGGGCACGGCGCCCGTCAGCTGGAACGACAACTGCGTGGCCAGCAGCGCGACGAGCGAGGCCAGCATCAGCAGGGCCGTCGGGATCGTCTGCGAATAAAAGAAATTGGTGAGCACCAGGAAGTAGCACAGGAACACGACGACGAACAGGTCGCGCCGCGCATGCATCTCCAGCATCTTGAAGGCGACGAGCAGGACGAGCATGGCGACGCCCGCATCGCGTCCCAGCAGGGTGTGATAGCTCTGCAGCACGCCGAACATCGCGGCCGCCGCGATCGGCACGAGGAGCAAGTTCGACGGCATGCGCCGGCCCAGCAGGGTGACCGCGGCGCGCCAGGCCAGCGTGGCGCCGCACAGCAGGCTCACCCACACGGGCAGGTGGGCCGCGTGCGGTGCCAGCACGAGCAGGCTGCTGGCGATCAGCAGCAACGTATCCTGCTTGTCCCGTGACAGGAGCAGCTTCACGCCGGCTCCTCCGGCAAGCCGTACAGCGCCAGCGCGCGCAGGCACGCCGCCTGGTGCGCCGTGCCGAGCGCCACGGGGTAACGGATGCGGCCGAGGATAAAGCCATAGGGCAGGGCGCGCTGCTCCGCTTCCAGCACCCAGCGGGCCATGCGCGCGAGGCGCAGCTCGACGTCGAGGTGGGCGGGCAGCGTGTCGAAGTCGAGCACGAGCTCGTCGACCGTGCCGCCCTCGAAATGTTTGGTGACGAGCTGGCCGCCCAGTTCCGGATCGAGGCGCGCGATCTGGCGCCACGCGAGGTGCCGCAGCGGGTCGCCCGGCTGGTAGCTGCGCACGCCGGCGAAATCATCGCTGCCCGTGCTGCCCGCGCCGTCGGGGCTGGGACGGCCCAGCATCGGCAGCGGCGGCGCGTCCTGCTCGGGGAACGGGTAGACGAGGGCGCGGCTGTCCGGCTGCCACCAGCTCCACGCGCGGAACAGGCCGAGCTGTCACATATACACATCTCCGAGCCCACGAGACGGAGCTACAAGTCGTATT
>NZ_JBKYMO010000757.1:0-1972 GCF_047302915.1 Massilia sp. CT11-108
ACCTGCCGGACATCGCGCTGGCGCTGGCCGCGCGCGCGCGCAAGCGCGACATCTTCGACGGCTTCCCCGACGCCGCCGACCTGCTGCTCGTATGCGTCGAGGCGGGCCTGGGCGTGGACACGGCGCTGACGCGCGTGGCCGAGGAAATGCAGGCCCGGAGCCCGGCCCTGGCCGAAGAGCTCCAGCTGGCGAACCTCGAGATGCGCGCCGGCGGCACGCGCGAGACGTCCCTGCGCAACCTGGCGCTGCGCACGGGCGTCGAGGAACTGACGTCGTTCGCGACGATGCTGACCCAGGCCGACCGGTTCGGCGTCAGCATCGGCGATTCGCTGCGGGTGTTTTCCGACGACTTGCGCCACAAACGCCAGACCCGGGCGGAAGAAAAGGCCGCGAAAATCCCGACCAAGGTGCTATTCCCGCTGGTCCTGTTCATTTTCCCGGCGATTATCATGGTGGTGCTCGGACCGGCCATCATCCAGATTATCCGGACCATCGCCCCGCTGCTCCTCCATTAATCAGGGAACCGCGATTCAGGCCATTTCGGCGGTATTTGTTACCAAATGGCTTTGCGCGTATACATATAAATCGAGCCGATTACTCACGCCCAGTTTCTGATAAATCGACGATAAGTGATTCCGCAACGTGGATTCGGAAATGAACAGGATTTTCGCCAGATCCCGATTCGTCCGGACCTTGTTGACCACCACGGTCTGCAGGACGCGCCGCTCGCGGGGCGTCAGCGCGTCGAGGCCGTCGTGGTGCGGATGCGCCCGCACCGGCTCGCCGCCACGCAAGGCGTTGAGCGCGAGACAGGTCGCTTCGCGGCCGAACCACAGTTCGCCCTGATGCGTCTTCTCGATGGCCTTGACGATCTCGTCGGCGCTGGACCGGCGGCTCAGCAGGCCGTGCGCCCCGCAGCGCAGCGTCGACGCCAGCGTGTCCGTCTCCACCTCTTCCGCGAACAGCAGCGTGTGGCGCCCGCACGTCAACGCCTCGGGCAGGTCGGCCTGGCGGGCCGTGACCGCGAGTTCGTACTTCATCAGCACGAGGTCGGGCACCGCCGTGGGCAACTGGAACAACGCATCGGATTGCGTGCCGGCGACGGCCACCACTTCCATGCCCGGCCGATGGCTATTGATCAGTTTGGTCAAAGCCCACAGGATCAACTGGTGGGTTTCCACCACCATGACGCGAATGGGCGTTTCCGATATCGACAGTCGTTGTGGCGTCATATTTCATTCCTGAAATATATATAAAACCTCTTGTTTCAATGACCGCCGCGAATTCCGCAAGTCATTTATCGATGAGCTCCGTAAATATAATATCGCCAGTTTTTGCGCTTCGAGCGCTTCCCGCGTCCTTTCCGTGAAATATTTTGTGAGAATCTACGGTTGTTGCGGCTTCCAGACATTTGGTTTTCCACAAATGGTTAATTGCCGAATCACCCAATTTCACCAACGCATGCGCAAATGTCCGCCGCACCGGTTTGGACTTATAATCGGCCTTTTCTCGAATCCCGATTCCATGCGCGCCCAACGCGGCCCCTCGCTGTCCCTGCGTCACCTCCTCGTCCTGCTGACGGCGACCGGCCTGCTCCCGCTGGCCGCGCTGGGCGCCTGGAGCGTGCATCTCGCCGCCGAGTACCACCAGAGCGAACAGCAACGGGCGCTGCTGGACCTCGCACGCGCGCTGTCGAGCACCGTCGACGCGGAACTGGACGGCACCGTCGCCACCCTCGCCAGCATCGCGCGCACGCCTGCGCTCGGCGACGGCAACGTGCGGGCCTTCTACCCCATCGCGCGCGACCAGGCCCGGGCGCAGCCGGAATGGCTGGGCGTGATCCTGGCCGACGGCGACGGCAACATGGTCTTCCGCACGACCGCGCCCTTCGACGCGCCGCCGCAACCCGTCGCCGATCCGTCCAGCCTGCGCCAGGCGCTGCTGCTGCGCCGCCCGGTCATCGGCCACGTCG
>NZ_JBKYMO010000758.1:0-1964 GCF_047302915.1 Massilia sp. CT11-108
GACGCGCTGCACGCCGACCTGCAGCGCCATTTCGCCGACGCGGCCGGCCCCCGCCCCGGCACCACGCTCACCCTGCTGGAACTGCGCGCGGACGACACCCCGCTGCTGTACCACGTGGGCGATTCGCGCCTGTACGAAATCACGCCTTCGCGCGCGGCGCCGCTGACGGTCGACCACGTCCCCGCCACCGCCTATGCGATGGCGGGCCTGCTGGGCGAAGCCGACTGGTGGCGCCAGGTGCATGGCGAACACCGGCCGCAGATCGCCCAGGCCTTCCTGCTCGGGAACGCGTTCGCCGACCCGACGCGGCTGAACGACCCGCTGTACGAATTGTCGCCGCTGAACCTGCCGTCGTGGCTGTCCGGGCTGGCCGACCGCCGTCCGCTCGAGCTGCGTCCCGGTGCCTCCTACCTGCTGGCGACGGACGGCCTGTGGTCGTGCTCGGACCCGGCCGGCTGGGCCGGACAATGGCCGCAGCTGCTGGCCGGCACCGCGGACGCCGCCACGATGCTGCACGCGCTGATGGAAGCCTACGATGCCCATCCGGCCGCATTCTTTTATCCGGACAACGTCAGCGCCATCCTCGTGCGCGTCCCTGGCGCGGCGCGCGACGAGACCGCATTGCCGGGGGCATGACTGTGGTAAATAGTGCATCTTGGAAAAAAGTCTTGCTCAACTATGAAATCCGCGCGCCGCGCTACGCTACAATCGCGTAAGCTGGGTCCCCATCCCCCGAACCGATAATCGCCCATGAAGCGTTGCAGCAGTCCCGATCACCCGCATTGCACCGTCTGGGTCGCCCCGGGCGAGGCGCAGTGCGCGCACGGCCACCGCCAGCCTTCCGGCGCGGTCGATGTGCTCGGCTCGAGTTTCGAGATGCTGAAACGCGTACGCGCCGAAGGACCGGCGCGGATACCGGCGACGATCCATGCACCGCCACCCCGGCCGCACCTGCACGTGAGCGGCTTCGACCCGCGCGCGGCCGGCGGCCGCCAGGCCATCAAGCTGGAATTGCGGGGCATGCCGGACGACGCGCCGGCGCAACTGACCCTGCTGCTCGAATCGAAGCTGCTGCCGATGGGCGCCGGCCAGCTGCAGTTTGCGCGCACCCTGCGCGGCGACTGGCGGCCCGTGTTCGTGGAATTCTCGTCGCGCGGACGGGAACACGGCCAGTACCGAGTCGACCTGGAAATCCATGCCCGCCACCCGGCGCGCACGTGGGTCGCGACGCTCGTGCTGCTCGTGCCGCGGCCGGACGCATCGCTGGGCGAGATCCACCAGACCTATCTGTCCACGCATAAAAACGTGCGCATCAGCGCCGACGATGCCGCCATCGCCCGCGTACAGGGCCTGGCCGGCGGCGGCGCGATGGACATCGACATCCATGCCCGCAACGCCTCCATCGCCCAGCTGAACCTCGAGGGGAGTGCCGGCGGCAAGGTGGCCGTCGGCCTGCCGACCATCGCGTGGGACGAAGACCTGATCGAGATCGACCTGCCCGCCGAGCGCGCGGCGCATCCATGCCCGGCAAGCACCGGCTGCCTCGTGTACGCGGAACCGGACGCCGGCGCCCAGCGCCACGTGCGGCTGTTCGCGCTGGACGAATGCGTGCTGGGCCGCTGCGACACCGTCGGCGCCGAGGCCGACCTGCTGCTGGAACACCATGGCGCGCAAGGGCCCGAACGGGATGGCCTCACGCGCCGGCTGTCCGCGCGCCACGCCGTCATCCGCCCCGCGCGCGGCGGGTTCGAGATCGAGGACGTGTCGCGCTACGGCCTGTTGCTGGACGGCACCTGGCCGGGCAAGCACGCGCCCGTCCCCCTGCGCCTCGGGATGCGCATCGAATTGACGGCCAGCATACGCGGCGTGGTGACGTTCGTCGTGACGGCGCTGCACGCGCATGCGCTGACCCTGCACCGCGTGGATGCCGGCGGTGCGTCCGAGTGCTTCGTGCTGCTGGCGCC
>NZ_JBKYMO010000759.1:0-1962 GCF_047302915.1 Massilia sp. CT11-108
GGATTTGCACCGGTCACGTGCCAGCTACGCGGCCGCCACGACCGTCCTGGCGCTGGCCGCGACGCCCGCGCCGTTGCCGCCGAGCTGGCACGTGACCGGTGCAAATCCCGACAAATTCACGGCGGGCGTGGACACGTCGCCGGAAGGGCGCGGGGCCAAGTTCTTGCGCAGTAAGACGAACGATCCCAAGGCGTGGGCAGCCCTGGTCCAGCCTGTCCAGGCGCAGCGCTACCTTGGCCAGCGCGTGCGGTTCCGCGCGCGCCTGCGTACCGAGGCGATAAGCGACTGGGCGGGATTGTGGATGCGTGTCGATACGCACGAAGGCAAGACGGTCGCCTTTTATAACACCAAGAGCCAGCCGGTCAAGGGCACCACCGGCTGGCAGGAGCGCAGCATCGTGCTGGATGTCCCGGTCAACGCGGCGCTGATCGTGTTCGGCGCCATCGGCGGCGGCACGGGCCAGGTGTGGATGGAGCCGGTCGCATTCGAGACCGTCGGCAACGAGGTCCCGGTCGACAAGATGCCGCCACAGGCCGCCATCCCGACCACGCCGACCTTGTGAGCGAATCGATGACCGGCGACGACTGCGCCCGCGCCATCCGCCGCCAGTACGGTTGCACGTGGCGCCAGGGGCTGCTCAGCCTCCTGTGCCTGGCGCTCGTCGCGGGCGGCGCGCTGCTGCTGGAGCGCTACGCCTTGCTGGCCTTGTTCGGCGCGATCGTGGTGCCGGGCTTCGTCGCGTGCATGTTGCTGCTGCTGGCCGCGCGCCGGCTCGGCTGGACCGGGGCCATGATCCTGCTGCTGGCCGCGACCGGCGCCGGCGCGTGGGCCGTGCTGCCGGCATACCGGCACGTGCTCGCGGCGTGGGACGTGCAAGCGCTGCCCGACCAGCAACTGCTGGCCTGCGTCTTCGGCGTGAACGTGGCCGTGCTCGGATTGCCGCTGTGGTTCGCCCGCACCCGCGCCCGCGCGCAGCAGCTGGCGGACCTGCGCAACGCGGCGCTCGCGGCGGAGCTGAAAGCGCTGCAGGCCCAGGTCGAACCGCACTTCCTGTACAACACGCTCGCCAACACGCGCTACCTCGCGCGCCACCAGCCGCCGCGCGCCGTCGAGATGCTGGAACACCTGATCGCCTACCTGCACAGCGCACTGCCCGACATGCGCAGCCAGGCGTCGACGCTGGGCCGCGAATTCGAACTGGCCGGCCACTACCTGGCGCTGATGGCGATCCGCTTCGGCGAGCGGCTGCAATGCCGGCTCGATTGCCCATCCGACCTGGCGGCCGTGTCGATGCCGCCGCTGCTCCTGATGACGCTCGTGGAAAACGCCGTGCGCCATGGCGTCGAGCCGAAGCCGGGCACCGTGCGCATCGCCGTGACTGCCGGCCGCGAGCACGGCGTGTTGACCATCGTCGTCGCCGACGACGGCGCCGGCATCGGCGAGACCACGCTGGGCAGCGGCGTCGGCCTGCGCAACCTGCGCGAGCGCTTGCAAGCGTTGTATGGCGCGCGCGCCGGCTTCGTCCTGCGCCGCGGCGACGGCGGCCTGACGGAAGCGGTGCTGACGCTGCCGGCGACCGCCGCGCTGGAGGTGATGGCATGACGGCGCCCCGCATCCTCGTCGCCGACGACGAACCGCTGTTGCGCGCGGAACTCGTCGAAGCGCTGGAACGTTTGTGGCCGGACGCGCAGATCGCCGCCGCGCAGGATGGCATCGAGGCGCTGCGCCTGGGCCGCGAATGGATGCCGGACGTGGCCTTCCTCGACATCCGCATGCCGGGCCTGGACGGCCTGGAACTGGCGCGCGTGTTCGGTGCGCGGACGCACGTCGTGTTTGTGACGGCCTACGGCGAACATGCGCTCGCCGCCTTCGAGGAAGGGGCCGTGGACTACGTGGTCAAGCCCATCGCGCTGGAACGTCTCGCGCGCGCGGTCGAGCGCGTGCGCGCGCGCGAGACGTTCC
>NZ_JBKYMO010000760.1:0-1958 GCF_047302915.1 Massilia sp. CT11-108
AGGAAGAACTGGTCGCGGCGGGCGAACGCTTCGCGCACCGTCGCGACCAGTTCTTCCTGCTGCCACGGCTTGGCCAGGTAGCGGAACACTTCGGCGCGGTTCACGGCGTCGGCCACCTCGAGGATTTCCTTCGTCGCGGACACGACGATGCGGACCGCTTCCGGCTGCAGGCCTTTCATGAGCTGGAGCACGTCGGCACCGTTCAGGCCGGGCATGCGGTAGTCGGAGATGACGACGTCGAAGTCCTGTTCGCCGGCACGGAGCACGGCCGCTTCCGGCTCGTCGAACGCTTCGATCACGACGTCGTCCGCCGGGAATGCCGCGCGCAGGGTGCGCCGCAACGCGCTCAGCACGGACGGTTCGTCGTCAAGAATGAGAATGCGGCGCATCGGGAGACCCTGACTTCACGAAAAGTTGTAATTCGATCGACGAGCGGCGCTCGTATTCGGTGAGCTGCTTCAGCATCCGGTCGGACAGCACATGGTCGGCCGACAGCAGCAGCGTCCCTTCCGGGGACAGCAGGTCGCGGCTGAGCACCATGCCCGGCTTGAGCTGGGCCGTGCCCATCGCGACTTCGGCGATCACCTCGGCCACGCTGCGCCCGGTGCGGATATCGTAGAACGCTTCGACGACTTCCGGGTCGTAGCGCTTGCCGCGGCTTTCCGCGACGAGTTCCGTCGCCTGCGCCGCATCCGCGCGGCGCTGCGCGAGCAGGCCCCGCTGCAGCGCCTCGTAATCGTGGGCCACCGCCAGGATGCGCGCCCCGAGCGGAATGTCGAAGCCGGCCATGCCTTCCGGGAAGCCGGCGCCGTCGAAGCGCTCGCGGTGGGCGCCGATGATGCGTGCCGCCTCGCGCAATTCCTCGAGCGGCATCAGGAGCTGTTCGCCCAGGTGCGGGTAGGTGCGGTAGAGCCCGAGATTGTCACCTTTCAGCACGGATTCCGGAATGCCGATCAGGCCGTCGGGAAAGCCGGTTTTGCCGATTTCGTGCAGCAGGCCCGCCACGAAGATGTCCTGCGCCTCGCGCGCGGTCAGGCCCATGCGCATGGCGATGCGGCGCGCCAGGTCGGCGACCTTGCGGCCGTGGCCGGGCACGGCGCCGGCGCGCGTCTCGACCATGCTCGAGAACACCTTGATGAGCGTGAGGAAGTTGTTCTTGAGGCGTTCGTGCGAGGCCTGCAGCGATTTCTGGGCTGCGGACAATTCCGCAGTCCGTTCGCGCACGCGCTGCTCCAGGTTCGCGTTCAGGTCGCGCAGCTGCTCGTTCTGCTGGCGCGTCAGTTCTTCGAGCCGGATCTTTTCGCGCTGCAGCGACTGGCGTTCCAGCGCGTCGCGCACGACGAGCAGGATGGCCTCCTCGTTCCACGGCTTCGTGATGTAGCGATAGACCTCGCCGCGGTTGATCGCGCCGACGGTGGCCTCGTGGTCGGCGTGGCCCGTCAGCAGCAGGCGCAGCGTATCCGGCCAGCGCTGGCGCACGCGTTCGAGGAATTCGGTGCCGTTCACCTCCGGCATCTGCATGTCGGAGATCACGATGTCGACGTGCTCTTCTTCCAGCACGGCCCACCCGGCCGCGGCGCTGCCCGCGACGAGGACCTTGTAGTGTTCGCGGCGGAACAGGCGGCGCAGCGCGGCGAGGATGTTCGGCTCGTCGTCGACGCACAGGATCGTGGCCGCGGGCGCATCCGGGCGCGCGGTGGCGGAAAACATGTTCATGACTGAGCCTCCATGGCGCCAGCCCTCTCGATAATGTCGTTCATGGCTAATCTTGCATCAAAAGGCGGCACGCTTCCTCGAACTGCCCTTCCGTCTCGCGGCACACGGCCTGCAGTTGTTCCGGCAACAGGCCGAGGTTGGCCGCCGCCACGCCGGCCATGCGCCCGTTCGGATCGAGCGCGTGCACCAGCCCGTTCGCGACGTGCACGACGCCGGGGATGTCGGCCAGGTCGGCCGCGGCC
>NZ_JBKYMO010000761.1:0-1952 GCF_047302915.1 Massilia sp. CT11-108
GCGCGGTGCGCCACGCCCAGGCGTTCGAGCATGTCGCCCACGCGCCGCCGGCGTTCGGCCGCGGGCGTGCCCGTGTATTCGAGCGCGAGTTCGACGTTCTCGAATACGGTCAATTCCTCGATCAGGTTGAAGCTCTGGAAAATGAACCCGATCTTCCCGCGCCGCAGCGCATTCAGCTTCGCCTCGCTCCAGCCGGCCACGTTGCGGCCCTCGAACCAGTATTCTCCGGACGTCGGCACGTCGAGCAGCCCGAGGACGGACAGCAGCGTGGACTTGCCGCAGCCGGACGGCCCCGTGATGGCCACGTATTCGCCGGCGGCGATCTCGAGGTCGATGCGGTCGAGGGCCGTGGTGCGGACTTCGCCCGCCGTGTGGATCTTGCTGACGCCTGATAGTCGGAGCATGTCGTTCTTTCGTGGTTGATGTGATGTTGGAGGGTGCGCGTCACTTCGTCAATTCCAGCCGCCCGGCCTTGCCGAACGACGTGTAGCCGGACACGATGACGTCCTCGCCGGCGGCCAGTCCGGACAGGACTTCCACCTGCGTGTCGTTGCGGCGCCCCAGGCGCACGGTGCGCCGTTCGGCATGGCGGCCGTCCGGCGCCGCCACGAACACCCAGGCGCCGCCGCCGTCGCCGGCGTAAGTGCCCTGGGGCAGCAGCAGGGCCCGGGCCGGCTCGCCCAGCGTCAGCCGCGCATCCAGGCCCTGGCCGGGACTGATCACGGGCGGCTGCGCGCCCGTAAACACCATCTCGACGGTGAAGCGGCCGTCCTTGACCTGCGGGTAGATCGTGGCGACGCGCAGCGGATACCTGGCGCCGTCCTGGACCACGAGGCCCGGGCGTCCGGTCGTGACGCGGCTGAGATAGAATTCGTCGACCTGCGCGACCAGCTTGAAGCGCCGCGGATCGTCGATGCGGCCGATGCGCTGGTCGGGGCGCACCGTCTCGCCGACGAGCAGGCGGAAATCGGTCAGCACGCCGGCGGCCGGCGCGCGCACGGCCAGCGCGTCGACGGTCGCGTTCACGAGCTTCAGGCCCGCCTGCAGGCCCGCGATCACGCCTTCGATCTGCTGCAGCACGCGACCGCGCACCTGTTCCTCGGCGGCGCTGCTGGCCCGTTCGTCGTCCAGCAGGCGGCGCTGCTGCGCGAGCTTGTCGGCGGCATCCTCCAGCGCGGCCGTGGACAGGAAGCCGCGCGCGGCCAGGCTGGCGTTGCGCGCATGCTGCTTGCGCGCCTGCTCCAGCGCGAATTCCAGGTCCGCCAGGCGGCGCTGGTGGTCGGTGCGGCTGGCTTCCTGCGCCACGCGCAGGGTCGCGAGGTTCGAGATCTGCTGCGCGTACTCAGTCTGGCGCGCCAGCAGTTCCAGGTTGCGCTGCGGGTTCGACAGGCGGAACAGCAAATCGCCTTTCGCCACGTGCTGGCCGTCGTGCGCGACCACTTCCTCGACGCGGCCGGATTCGACGGAGTCGAGCACGATGGCGCTGAATGGTTCGGCACTGGCGCGCACGACGATCTCGTCGCGGAAGACGCCCGGCGCGACGCGGGCGATGCGCACGTCGCGCGCTGCCACCTGCAGCCCGTGCGGCAAGGCCTGCCACGCGGCGAGGGCGGCCAGGGAGAGGGCGGCCAGCAGCGCGCCGGCGCGCAGAACGAAACGGCCGCGCCGGACCGGAACGCGCACGTCCATGGCGGCGCCGGTGACGAGGTCGGGAGATGGATGGGTCATGCCGGCATTGTTTGCAAGCCCCGTGCCACGACCGTTTTGCCCCTGCCGAAAGGGGTTTTGTCGCGCGACTGTCCGGATCCGGACAGGTACCCCTGTGCGCTTCCGGACAGGTGACCGCCGGGCAGTACAACGCCCCGATGCGCGCTGCTAGAATGGCCCGATGGTTGAATCCCGCACCCGCCTCCTGATCCTCGACGACGACCGCGATGTCGCCTGCGCCGCGC
>NZ_JBKYMO010000762.1:0-1941 GCF_047302915.1 Massilia sp. CT11-108
GCGGACTACGGCATCGATCCGGGCCGCATCGCCATCGCGGGCGGCTCGGCCGGCGGCCAGATCGCGGCGCTGACGGGCGTGACGAACGGAGAATCCCGCTTCGATCCGGACGGAGGAAACGTGTCGAGCGACGTGCAGGCGATCGTCAACATCGACGGCCTGTCGGATTTCACGTCGGAAGAAGCGCGCAAATACGAAGACGACCCGGCGAAGCAGCCTTCATCAGCCGGCGCGTGGTTCGGCGGCCGCTACGCGGAGAAGGCGGCGCTGTGGCGCGACGCGTCGCCGCTGTATCACGTGAAGGCGGGCACGCCGCCCATGCTGTTCATCGTCAGCGCGCAGCGGCGTTTCAGCCTCGGGCGGGAAGAGATGGCCGGGAAACTGCGGGTGCTGGGCGTGCCGAACCGGGTCGTGCCCGTGCCCGACACGCCCCACAGCTTTTGGCTGTTCGATCCGTGGCTGGCGCCGACGGTGGAGGCGGCGGATGCGTTCCTGAAGGAGGTCATCCCGCCCCGAACGGATTCTCCAGGCTCGCCGCCGGCTGCGTGAACCACTTCGGTCCGTTCGCCGTCATGTAGAAATGGTCTTCCAGGCGGACGCCGAATTCGCCCGGCACGCAGATCATCGGCTCATTGGAGAAGCACATGCCCGGCTCCAGCGCCCGGGTCTCGCCGCCGACGAGGTAGGGGCCTTCGTGGATGTCGAGACCGATGCCGTGGCCCGTGCGGTGCGGCAGGCCGGGCAGCTTGTAGCCGGGGCCGAAGCCGTCGGCCTCGAGCGAGCGGCGCGCGGCCTTGTCGACCTCTTCGCACGGCACGCCCAGCTGGGCCGCATCGAACGCCGCCCGTTGCGCCGCCTTTTCCGCGTTCCACACGAAGCGCTGGCGCTCGGTCGGTTCGCCGAACACGTACGTGCGCGTGATGTCGGAGATGTAGTTGTGGACCTTGCAGCCCGTGTCGATCAGCACCGTGTCGCCCCGTTGCAGGGTCTGCACGTAGCTGACGCCGTGCGGGTACGCCGTCGCCTCGCCGAACAGCACGATGCAGAAATAGGAGCCGCTCGCGCCGACCTTGCGGTGCGCGAGGTGGATGAATTCCTCGACTTCCTTCGTCGTGATCCCTTCGTGCAGGATCGACGCCGCCACCACGTGCACGGCCATCGTCATGTCCATCGCGCGCTGGATCAGCGCGATTTCCGCGTCCGACTTGCGGCTGCGGCAGTGCGACGTGACCGGGTGCGCATTCCGCAAAGTGTAGCCATCGGTCGCGGCGCGGATCGCGTCGCACAGGAATAGCGGCGTGCTGTCGTCGATGGCGAGCACGCTGCCGGCCCCGATCCCGCGCTGTTCCAGCACGGCGCGCAGGCGCACGGCGGGACGCTCGTGCTCGTCCCAGACGGCGATGTCGCCTTCGACGACCATGAAATCGCGGATCGTGCTTTCCTCGAACGCGGGCGCGATGTAGACGGGGCCGCCCTGCGCCGACAGGATGGCGCCCACCATGCGTTCGCTGGGGCTCCATCTCGTGCCCGTGAAATAGGTCAGGTTGCTGCCGGCGTTGAGGTAGACGGCGTCGATGCCTTGCGCCGCCATGAACGCCTGCGCACGTTCGATGCGCGCCCGGTGCTCGGCCAGCGCGATGGGCACGGCGCCCGCGGTCATGTCGCCCAAGGCGTCGAGCGCCGCCTGTTTGTCGGTGCCACCAATGTTCATGTTTCTCATTACCTCATTCAAAGTCTGACAGCGCCCGCGCGGTCGCGGGCATGATGGGTGTCCGGGCATCCTCGTGGGACCACCCGAACAGGAAGGCGCACGCCGCGCCGCAGGTCTTGCCCTGGCAGGGCCCCATGCCGACGCGGGTCGCCAGTTTCGCTTCGCGCCAGTCGCGGTGCGGCAGCAGGCGGGCCTGGGTCACGTCCTCGCAGCGGCACACGATCGTCTCC
>NZ_JBKYMO010000763.1:0-1939 GCF_047302915.1 Massilia sp. CT11-108
GGGGCGCCGGTTTCACGCGCTGGCCGGCCTTGCCCGCGGCGCCGGCAAGCGAAGCGGCGGCGCCGAAGACGAGGACAGCAAGGGCGGCGGAAGGGAGGCGCATGCCTCCATCTTGCCAGAACCGCCCGCGGCGGGGGTTACGACTCGCTGTCGAGCACCGCTTCGGAGACCGAGGTCATCATGTGCCCAAGCTTGGCCTGCTTGGTGTTCAGGTAATTCTCGTTGTAGACGTTGCGGTTGACGAGCAGCGGCACGCGCTCGGCGACCTTGATGCCCAGCTTGCCGAGGGCGTCGATCTTGCGCGGGTTGTTCGTCATCAGGCGCACGGCCTCGATGCCGAACTGCTCCAGCATCGGCAGCACGAGTTCATAGTTGCGCGCGTCGGCGTGGAAGCCCAGCTGCAGGTTCGCCTCGACCGTGTCGGCACCGGCTTCCTGCAGGCGGTAGGCGCGGATCTTGTTCACGAGGCCGATGCCGCGGCCTTCCTGGCGCAGGTACAGCAAAATGCCGCGGCCTTCGTCGGCGATGCGGCGCAGCGCGGATTCCAGCTGGGCGCCACAGTCGCAGCGCTGCGAGAACATCACGTCGCCCGTCAGGCATTCGGAGTGGATGCGCGCCAGCGGGGCGTCGCCCGTGGACAGGTCGCCCAGCGTCATCGCCAGATGCTCCTTGCCCGTCGAATGCTCGACGAACGCATGCAGGGTGAACTGCGCCCACGGCGTCGGCAGGGAGCACGACGTGACGTAGTCGACGAGGTTGGACGGCGCGGTGGCATTGTCTTGCATGGCTTTTCCTGGGCGATGGCGTAAATAATGGTTACGTAACAGGCGAGTTTACCGGAAATCGGACATGGCCGTGTAGTTCGCCCCTTCGCGGCCCCTCCGCTTCTCCATCCGATCTGGGTGCTGCTGGTCGGAAATACAACAATGCGTCGCGGGTGTTCACGTGGTGCAACACAATTCCCGCACGGAATCTTGGCTGTGCTAGGCTCCAGTTCGCCATGCCAAATCCCCTGAAATCCGTCCGCCGCCTGCTCCCGCGCGCCCTCGGCGCCTGGCTCGCCCTCGCTTTCGTGCTGCTGTCCGTCGTCCTCACGCTGGTGCTGACGTCCATCATCGAACGCAAGTCGGCGGAACAGGTGCAATCGAGCATCGGCCACGGCCTGGCCGAGCTGGCGATGCAGACGTCCGACAAGCTGGAACGCGGCATGTTCGAACGCTACCGCGAGGTGGGCCTGCTGGCCCGGCGCCGCGTGCTGGCCGAAGAGCAGCCGCAGGAGCGCCGCCGCGCCACGCTGGACGGCATCCGGCACAGCCTCGGTTACTACAGCTGGATCGGCCTGGCCGGCCTGGATGGCAAGGTGCAGGTGTCGGCCCAGGGCCTGCTGGAAGGCGCGGACGTGTCCAAGCGCCCGTGGTTCCGCAATGCCCTGCGCGGCATCCACGCGGGCGACGTGCACGAGGCGGTACTCCTGGCGCGCTACCTGCCCAGGCAGGACGAGCCCTGGCGCTTCGTCGACGTCGCCTTTCCCTACGTCGACGACGAGGGCGTGACGCGCGGCGTGCTGGGCGCGCACCTGTCGTGGCAATGGGCGCGCGACGTCGAGCGTTCCGTGATGGCCGGGATCACGGCGCGGCGCCAGGTCGAAGCCCTGATCGTGGATGCGGACGGCAACGTGCTGCTCGGACCGGCCGACGTGACGGGCCGGCGCCTGACCCTGCCGAGCCTGAAGGCGGCCCGTGCGCAGCGGCGCGGCGGCTACGTCGTCGAGACGTGGCCGGACGGCCGCTCGTACCTCGTCGGCTACCAGCTGGGGCACGGCTACGGCGAGTATCCCGGCCTGGGCTGGACCGTGCTCGTGCGCCAGAACGTCGACGACGCGTTCGCCCCCGTGCGCCGCCTGCGCGAATACGGCCTGGCCGCCGGCGTGGTGCTGGCG
>NZ_JBKYMO010000764.1:0-1875 GCF_047302915.1 Massilia sp. CT11-108
TTAAAAGACACAGCCCACGCTGCCGCCGATGGCGGCGCCGGCCAGTGCGCCCACGACCGTGTTCACCCCCCGATCGCCAGCCATTGCCGAGGTGGACACGGCAGCTGCGGCCAGGAGCATGGCACCAATGCATTTTTTCTTCAACATGGTTAGTTCCTTGCGCCTCAACGGGGATCGGGATGATCGCAACTACGCCAGGCATGCAATCATCATAGATACATCCGTGTATGCTGCCACGCGTTAATACAGATTATTACATCTGCTTCCGCCCCGGTAACATCGGTTACAGGCAGGCCTTGCAGTCGGCGTTCGCCGCCCCATCTTGGAAGCGTCATCGACTGTACGAACCTACCATGGCCCGTCGGCGTTCTTTCGTTTCCATCCTTGCCATCCTGGTGCTGTTGCACGCCTATATCGGCCTGCGGCTGTTGCCTGCGCTGGACGCCGGTGTCATCGGCATGCTGGCGGGGGTCGTGCTGCTCGCCGTGTCGGCCGCGCTCGTGCGCATCGGCCTCGTCGCGCCGAGCCTGCGCCGCACGCGCTGGACCGAACCGCTCACGTGGGCCGGGCTGCTCGCGATGGGTTTGTTTTCCTCGCTGTTCGTGCTGACGCTGCTGCGCGACCTCTTGCTGCTGGCGCTCGCGCTCGGCGGCGCGGGCGGGCCCGGCTTCACCCACGACAGCGCCGTCGCGGTCCCGCTGCTCGCACTGGCCATCACGTGCATCGGTTTCGTCAACGCCCGCCGCGTGGCGCGCGTCGTCAAGGTCGAGGTGCCGATCGACGGCCTGCCGGAAGACCTGCACGGGTATTCGATCGCGCAGATTTCCGACATCCACGTGGGCCCGACCATCCGCCGGCCTTACCTGAACGCCATCGTCACGAAGGTCAACGCGCTCAGGCCGGATGCCATCGCCATCACGGGCGACCTCGTCGACGGCAGCGTGCAGCGCCTGGCCCTGCACACGGAACCGCTGGCGCGCCTGTCCGCGCCGGACGGTACGTTCTTCGTCACCGGCAACCATGAATATTATTCCGGCGCCGAGCAATGGATCGCGGAAGTGCGCCGCCTGGGCCTGCGCGTGCTGCTGAACGAGCACGTGATCCGGCACCGGGGCGGAGCCAAGCTCATGATTGCCGGCGTCACGGATTACACGGCGCAGCATTTCAATCCCGCCCACAAGAGCGACCCGCACCTCGCCGCCGCGGGCGCGCCGGACGACGTCGCCGTGCGCATCCTGCTGGCCCACCAGCCGCGTACGGCGCCGGCCGCGGCCGACGCCGGCTTCGACCTGCAATTGTCCGGCCATACCCACGGCGGCCAGTTCTTCCCGTGGAATTTGTTCGTGCCGCTGCAGCAACCATTCGTCGCCGGCCTGAACCGCGTGCGCTCCCTGTGGGTGTACACGAGCCGCGGCACCGGGTACTGGGGGCCGCCGAAACGCTTCGGCGCGCCGTCCGAGATCACCCTCGTGCGCCTGGTGCCCGGCCGCGTGTGATTGAGTACGCCAATATATTTCCCCAAAAACAAGCGGATGCGTTATCGTTTTGGTTTTTCCACCGACCAAAGGATTGCAAGCATGAATCGCCTCCGTCTCCCCGCCTTGAGCCTGCTCGCCGCCTGCCTGATGGGCAGTACCGCGAACGCCGCCACTCCCGGTAATGATCCGGCCGCGCTCGCCAAGGTGCGCGATACGGCCTTGCAAAGCGATTACGCCTACCAGCGGCTGGAAGACCTGACGGACCTCGTCGGCCCGCGCCTGTCGGGTTCGCCCGGCGCCGCCGCCGCCGTGACGCAGGTCGCCGACGAGCTGCGCAAGCTGGGCGCCAAGGTCACGCTGCAACCGGTCAAGGTGCCGCACTGGGTGCGCGGCGAAG
>NZ_JBKYMO010000765.1:0-1932 GCF_047302915.1 Massilia sp. CT11-108
GCTTGTAGCGCAGGAAGGAAGCGTGACGGTCGTCCCACCAGCGGCCCTCGTTGTTCGAGATGCCCACGGCCTGCAGCAGCGCCTGCGCCTGGTCCTTCAGGCTTTGCGCCGCCGCCGCGGCCTCTTCGACGAGCGCCGCATTCTGCTGCGTGATACCGTCCATCTGGTGCACGGCGCTGCTCA
The DNA here is from genome assembly GCF_047302915.1 of Massilia sp. CT11-108. Lineage (NCBI taxonomy): Bacteria > Pseudomonadati > Pseudomonadota > Betaproteobacteria > Burkholderiales > Oxalobacteraceae > Massilia > Massilia sp. CT11-108. The sequence continues at coordinate 184 of NZ_JBKYMO010000765.1, forward strand.
CTTCCGCGATGCCGTGACCCTGCTCCGCGCTGGCGCGGGCGATGTCGCCCAGGATGCCGGACACCTGGCGGATCGCATCCATGATCTCGTCCATCGTGCTGCCCGCTTCGTCGACGAGGCGGCTGCCCGTCTCCACGCTCTGCACGGACGCGCTGATCAGGTCCTTGATCTCCTTGGCCGCGCCGGCGCTGCGCTGCGCCAGCGCGCGCACTTCCGCCGCCACCACCGCGAAGCCGCGGCCCTGTTCCCCGGCCCGCGCCGCTTCCACGGCCGCGTTCAGCGCGAGGATGTTGGTCTGGAACGCGATGCTGTCGATGACGCCGATGATGTCGGCGATGCGTGCCGAGCCATCCTTGATGTCCCCCATCGTCGACACCACCTGCGCCATCACGTCGCCGCCCTTGCCGGCGACCGTGGAGGCGCGCGCCGCCAGGTCGTTGGCGTTGTGCGCGTTGGCCGCGTTGCGCTGGACGGTCCCGGTCAGCGTCTCCATCGCGCTGGCGCTCTCCTCGAGCGACCCGGCCTGCGCTTCCGTGCGTGCCGACAGGTCGGCATTGCCCGTCGCGATTTCATCCGTCGCCGTCGCCATGTTTTCCGTGCTCGTGCGGATCCTGGCCAGCATGTCGTGCAGGTTGCCGTTGATGGTGGCGATGGCCCCCATCAGCCGGCCCACCTCGTCGTCGAACTCCACGACGACTTCGCCCGACAGGTCGCCCCCGGCGATGCGGTCGGCCGCGGTAACGGCCTTGTTCAGGTTGCGCATGATGTAGCGGTAGACCATGTACAGGGCGGCGGTCGTCGACACGAGCGACAGGACCATCAGCGCGATCGCGGCCGTCATCGCGCTGCCGGTGGCCTGGTGGGCGTCGGCGACGGCGGCGCCGGTGCGCTCGTCGAGCAGGCGCAGGAAGTCGTTCAGCGGCACCATGATGCGCGCCTTGTTGCGGTGGTACGCGGCGTCGTGCATGATCGCCCGCGCGAATTCCGCATTCGGTTCGTCCTTGCGGGTAAATCCGCCGCGGCCGTCGTCGAACAGGCCCTTCACGGCATTCATCGCGGCGACTTCGGTCTTGACGAGGGCGTCGGACACGTCCTGCGCCTCCCGCAGCTTGGCGAATTCCTGTTCGCTGAAGCCGGCCTTGCGCATCAATTCCTGCAGCGGGACCGCCTGGCCGCTGGACGGCGGCACCGCGACGCCGCCCGCGACGAGATCCCAGTAGATGCGCTCATAGTGCTCGGGCCGCGGCCTGGTGCCGTTGCGGATGGCGAGGATGTCCTGGTATTGCTGTTCGTAGCGGCTGTCGCCCGTGACCACGTAGGTGCGGGCGAGGCGCGTGAGGTCGTCGGAGCTCTGGCGCAGTTCGTCCGCCAGCAGATAGGACCGGTAGCGCGACTCGCTCGCCTCCGTCGCGCGGCTTTGCGCGACGGACACGCGCTGCAGCGCGGCCAGCATGAGGCTGGCCATGACCAGGGTCAGGGCCAGCAGGGTGATGAATGTTTGTTTGATTGTAAGATGCCGCATGGTTGTCTCCTCCTCGACACCTACAATCTATCCAAATCTCACCGGGTAAAATAGTGGGAAAGCATAAAAATCGGAAATATATTCTCTAAAAGCAATATATGTTGCGCTGAGACATCGTCGCGCCCCCGCACCCGGGGGGGGCGGGTTGGTTAAAACCCCAACCCAAACCCGCGCGGTATGTGGGGGCGCAGACGGGCAAAACCCCCCGGTTTGTAACCCGAAAGAGG
>NZ_JBKYMO010000766.1:0-1912 GCF_047302915.1 Massilia sp. CT11-108
GGCGAAGGCACGGCCGCGACAGCCATCAACCGCGGCTACCAGGACACGCGCAGCCGCCAGGCCAGCCCCGGTTCGACGGGTCTCGGCGCGCCAGCGGCGCTTCCTCTTCCGGACGCGGCTGGGTGCCGCTGCCGCCCGTCTCGGCCATCGTCTCGTGCGTGAGGGTGCTGCCTTCTTCGCCGCTGGTCGGGTTGCCGACGCCGATCGTCGTCGATTTCGCGTTCATGTCGCCTCCTGAAGTGTCAATTGATGAGCGATTGTCGCCGCGCGCACGCCGCCCGTCTGTCGGCAGGCATGGCGTGCGCGTGTAGGATCAGACCGGAATCTCGGACGTGCCGCCGCCCACGCTGCCGAACTCCTGCAATTGTTCGATCGTCAGCCGGCGCTCGTTGAGCGCGGCCAGGATCGCTTGTAACTGGTCGGGATCGGGCTGGATGTAGACGATGCGCTGCTCGACCTCATCTTCCCAGCAGCGCGTGTAGGGTACGTCGGTCTCGGCCATGATCTTCGCGTCGAAGCTGCCGTCGCGCAATTCGCCGAACAGGGTGACGCGGGTCGTGTCGGGCGTCGTGTTCTTTACCGTGATGCTCATGCATGCTCCTTTCGGTGTGCTGGTCGTCACGGTCATTGTCCCGTAGGCGCGGGCGGGCTGCAAACGCGGTTCAAGCGTGCGCGGCGGCCAGGTAGCGCGAGGCCGGCTTGCCGCTCATCGCGCCCTGCATCAGCCTGGCGGCGGCTTCCTCGAAATTCTTCCACAGTTGCGCATCCTCGACGGACGGGAAGGTCACCTGCTCGCCCAGGTCGAGGCCAGCAAGGGCCGCGTCCACGCAATCCTCGGCCGTCATCACGATGCGCGGGTCCATCGCATTCAGCCGGTCTTCTTCCCAGATCTCGGTGGCAGTCACGGACGGCGCCACCAGTTGCACGCGGACGTTCGTGCCTTGGACCTCGTTCTGGAGGGCGCGCGTCAGGTTCGCGACATGGCCCTTGCCGGCGCTGTAGAACGTGCTCGTCGGCAGGAAGCCGAATCCGAGGATCGAGGCAATGTTCACGAGCGTACCGTGATTGCGCGCCAAAAATTGCGGCAGGGCGGCAAGACTCAGGCGGTTGACCGCGTCCACGTTGATCGCTTGCTGCCAGGCGACATCGGCCGGATTCAAGGTCGTCGTCGCACCGGACACCGACACGCCCGCGTTATTCACGAGCATGGTGATGCTGGCATCGTCACGGATCAGGTCGGCCAGGCGCTCCACGTCGTTGCTGCGGCTGAGGTCGGCAACGAAGGGACGGACCTGCACGCCATATTCGGTGGCCAGCGTCTCGGCCAGTTCAGCGAGCTTGTCGCCGCGGCGGGCGACGAGGACGAGGTCGTAGCCGCGCCGCGCCAGGCGGTCCGCGTAAATCCTGCCCAGGCCTGCGGATGCGCCGGTGACGATGGCCGTGCCTTGCTGTGCTTTGCTCATGATGTACTCCTCGATGGTGGGGTTGAAAGCAAACATGATGAACGTCATGTTTGGATGGACGAAGCATGATGGATATAATATTTGAAGTCAACCTCACAATTTATATGGAGGCGATAGACATGCGCTATCCACCGGAAGAAACCGCCGCCAAGCACCGCCGCATCCTCGAGCAGGCGGGCCGGCTGTTCCGCGAACGCGGCTTCGCGGGCGTCAGCGTCGGCGAGATCATGAAGGCGACCGGCCTCACGCACGGGCCGTTCTACAACCACTTCGCCTCCAAGGAAGCGCTGATGGCCGAGGCGCTGGCCGACCTGTCGTCGCGGACGCAGGCCGATTTCGACCGCATCCTGGCGGAGCAGGGCATCGCGGCCTACCTCGACCTGTACCTGAGCCGGCGCCACGTCGACGGCGCCGGCGCGGGCTGCCTGATGACGGCGCTGTCGGCCGCG
>NZ_JBKYMO010000767.1:0-1909 GCF_047302915.1 Massilia sp. CT11-108
GGGGGGGCACCCGCCCGCGCCCGCCGGTTTGTGCCTCCCGCGGTACCGGGCCGCGGCGCGGGCGGGTTGGGGGGCGCCGAAGCCCGTCTTCAACATCACGCTGAGGCCGGAGACGCCGCTGACGCTGCGGCTGACGGCGCGTTCCTCGCCGTATTCGTAACCGCTAACGCGTAATGCCGCCGCATAGCCGGCGTCCGCGTGGGCACGGGGTGCCCACCCAACGGTGGCTCAGTCGAGCAGGTCGAACAGCGTACGCGCGACGACCTTGGTCGCGCGGCGCAGGTCTTCCAGGTCGATGTGCTCGTCGGCGCGCTTGGCGTTGCTCTCGCCGACCGTGCGCGGGCCGCAGCCGTACAGCACGGCCGGGACGCCCGCTTCGCCGAACAGGCGCGCGTCCGTGTACAGCGGCGTGCCGGCCGCGCCGATCTCTTCGCCAAACACGCTGGTGGCATGACGCGACAGCGCGTCGACCAGCGGCCGGTTGCCGTCCAGCGGCTGCAGCGCGTTCGCCAGCAGCATGCGCTTGATCTCGATGGTGATGCCGGCGCTGTCGGCGACGGCGTCCTGGATCACCTTGCGGATCGTCGCTTCCACTTCCGCCGGGTTCTCTTCCGGGATCATCCGGCGGTCGAGCTTCAGCACGACCTTGCCCGGCACGACGTTCGTGTTGGTGCCGCCTTCGATCAGGCCCACGTTCAGGTACGGGTGGTTGATGCCCTTCACCTGGCTCTTCACTTTCTTGTACTGCGTGTTCTGGTCGTACAGCGCGACGAGGATGCGGGTCGCGGCCTGCAGCGCGTCGACGCCCGTTTCCGGCACGGCCGCGTGGCCCATCTTGCCGTTGACCGTCACTTCCATCTGCAGGCAGCCGTTGTGCGCGGTGACGACCTGGTAGCTGAAGCCCGCGGCGATCAAGAGGTCCGGCTTGACGAGGCCCTGCTGCAGCAGCCAGCCCGGGCCCAGTTCGCCGCCGAATTCCTCGTCGTACGTGAAGTACAGCTCGACGCCGCCCTTCAGCGGGGCGCCCAGCGCTTCCAGGGCGCGCGTCGCGAACGTGAAGGTGGCGAAATCGCATTTGCTGACGGCGGACGCGCGGCCGAACAGCTGGCCGTCCACCACTTCGCCGCCGTACGGATCATGCGTCCAGCCTTCGCCCGGCGGCACCACGTCGCCGTGCGCGTTCATCGCGACGGTGCGGCCGGCGCCGTACTTGCGGCGCACGATCAGGTTCGTGATCGTCTCCAGGCCGGCGGCCTTGGCAGTCGGCGCCGGGACCGAATGCTTCTCGGCCTCGAAGCCGAATGCCTTCAGCAGGTCGGCGGCGCGCTCGGCGTGCGGCGCATTGTTGCCCGGCGGGGTGTCGGTCGGCACGCGCACGAGCTCCTGCAGGAAGCGTACCTCCTCGTCGAAGTGGGCGTCGATCCAGGCATCGAGGGCCTCGTAGGGGGCGGCGGTTTTATCGGTCGTGGTCATGTCAGGATTCCGTGGCGAGTTGGTCGAGAAGGGTTTGGAAAGCTCGGACGCACAGTTCGGCGTCGTCGTTGGTGATGGATTCGAGCGGGTTGTGGCTGATGCCGGCGTTCAGCCCGCGCAGGAACAGCATGGCCTGCGGCAGGATGTCGTGGATCTTCATCGCATCGTGGCCGGCGCCGCTGGGCATGCGGAACACGGGCAGGCCGAGCGTCTCGACGGCACGTTCCCAGCGCTGGCGCCATTCGGTCGCGCAGGGCGCGGCGGCTGCGCGCATCGTCTCTTCGAGCGAGAACTGCAGGCCGCGGCGGGCGCAGATCGCGGCCAGTTCGGCCCGGATGTCGCTGGCGGCGGCATCGCGCACTTCGTCGGTCGTGGCGCGCACGTCCAGCGAGAAGCGGCAGCGTCCCGGCACGACGTTGATCGAGCCGTTCGGCAC
>NZ_JBKYMO010000768.1:0-1908 GCF_047302915.1 Massilia sp. CT11-108
GCTCAGGCGCCGCTGTCCGCCAGCGCCGCCGTCAACGCGGCCAGGTCGTAAGGCTTGCGCAGCACGACGGCGTCCGGCCAGTTGTTGACCTCTCCCTGCCCGGTCGCGAACACGATGCGGATGCCGGGCGCCAGGGTGCGGGCCTGGGCGGCCAGCAGGTCGCCGGACATGCCGGGCAACAATACGTCCGTGATCAGCACGTCCGACGCGGACGAAATGAGCGCGAGCGCCTGCTCCGCATCGACGGCTTCGAGCACCTCGTGGCCCAGGTGGCGCAGCAGCGCCGCGGTCGCGTCGCGGATCTCGTCCTCGTCTTCCACCAGCACGATGCGCAGGCGGCTCGGGTCGGGCTTGCGCCCGGCCGAAGGCAGAATCGGCAGCACATTCGACGGCGCGCTGTCCACGTGGACGCGGTTTCTCTGGTTCGCGAGCACCTGGCGGATGCGGCGCGCCAGGCTTTCGCGCGTGTACGGCTTGCCCAGCAGCTCCACGCCCGGATCGAGGCGGCCGCCGTGCACGATCGAGTTTTCCGTGTACCCGGACGTGAACAGCACGGCGAGGTTCGGCAGCCGTTCGCGGGCCATGCGGGCGAGGTCCGGGCTGCGCAGGGTGCCGGGCATGACGACGTCCGTGAACAGCACGTCGATCGGCACGCCGGATTCCACCACCGCGAGCGCGCTGGCCGCATCGGCCGCCTTCAGCACGCGGTAGCCGAGCCGGGTCAGCATCTCGACGACGGTCGTGCGCACGGCTTCGTCGTCTTCCGCCACGAGGATCGTCTCGGTACCGCCGACGGCCGGCTGGTGCGGATCCATCGGGCCCAGGGGTTCCTCGGCCGCCGTCGTGCGCGGCAGGTACAGCTTCACCGTCGTGCCCTGCCCCGGCTCGCTGTAGATCTTGACGTGGCCGCCGGACTGCTTGACGAAGCCATACACCATCGACAGGCCGAGGCCGGAACCTTTACCCTCCGCCTTGGTCGAGAAGAACGGCTCGAACGCCTGGCGCAGCACGTCCGGTGTCATGCCGCTGCCCGTGTCCGTCACGGCCAGCATCACGTACTGGCCCGGCGCCACGTCGCCGTGCGTGCGGCAATATAAATCGTCGAGGATGGCGTTGTGCGCCTCGATCGTCAGCTTGCCCGCACCGGACATGGCGTCGCGCGCGTTGATGGCAAGGTTGAGGATCGCGTTCTCCACCTGCGCCACGTCGACCGCCGTATTCCACAATCCGCCCGAGAGCGCGAGCTCCACTTCGATCTGTTCGCCGAGTGCGCGGCGCAGCATGTCTTCCATGCCCGTCACGACGCGGCCGATCTTGACCACCTTCGGTTCCAGCGGCTGGCGGCGGCCGAACGCGAGCAGGTAGCTCGCCAGCTTCGCGCCCTTTTCCACGGCCTGACGCGCATTCCCGATCCACCGCTTCGTGTTGGCAAGCCCGTCCGCGCCCCCCGTGTTCATTTCCAGCAGCTGCAGGTTGCCCGAAATGATCTGCAGGAGGTTGTTGAAATCGTGCGCCACGCCGCCCGTCAGCTTGCCGATCGTCTCCATCTTCTGCGACTGCTGCAGTGCCAGTTCCGTGCGGCGGATCTGCTCCGCCTGTTCGCGGTCGGCCGTGATGTCGCGGCCGATCGCGTGGATGAAATCGGCGTCCGGCGCCGCGGTCCACGACAGCACGCAATAGCTGCCGTCCTTGCGCCGGTAGCGGTTCTCGAATTTATAGACGTAATGGCCCTCGCCCAGCGACGCCATCTGCGCCATCGTCGCGGCCTGGTCGTCCGGGTGCACGAGATGCAGGAAGTTCTTGCCGACGATGTCGTGGGGGGGCCCCCCCCCCCCCCCCCCCCCCCCCCGGCAGACCGCGTAGACCGTGGCGGGGGAACACCCCCCCCGCCAGAACGCGCGCGCCCGC
>NZ_JBKYMO010000769.1:0-1890 GCF_047302915.1 Massilia sp. CT11-108
GTAGTTCGTTCCCGTCGTCAAATAGGACAGCTTGGCGGGAGCTATTCGGAATCGGTGTCACTTTCACAACGTGCGACGAGCGGACCGGAGCCGTAATGCACGTGCACCTCGACGGGCAGCACGGCCGTCGAGGCCTGGATGTCGGCCGGCGGCGTGAAGATGTCCGGCAGCGGATCGCCCGGGAACAGCGCCGCCATTCGCTCGCGGAACGCCTGCGACAGTTCCAGCCGCTGGCCCTGCAGGTGCAGTTCGATACGGCCCGGCAGCACATACGCGGAGCCGGCCGATTTCAGCGCCGCCATCGACCATTTGCCCGGCAGCTGCGCGACGGGCAGCTGCACCGTCGATGCGAGCGGCTCCGCGCGGCCCGGCGCCAGCCGCGTGACGGTGTTCGTCTTCAATGCGATCGGACGGTTCTCGCCGCCGAGCATGGAGCGCGCGGAGATCGTCGCCCCCGCGATCGTGTACGGATACATCGTGTTCTGCAGCTGCCACTGGATCGTCGCGTTGGGCGTGCGCGCGGCGGGCGACACGTCCGCGCGCAGGCGGCCCGCCGCATCCATCGAGAACTCGACGCCGGGCGCGTTCTCGACCTTGCGCGGCACGAGGCGCACCGTGTCGCGGTCGAGCGGTTTCAGGCGCGCGGGCGGTTCGGTGATCACGCGCTGCACGCGTCCCGCCACGAGCATCGCGTCGAGGGCGCGCGCACCCTCCGGACCGACGGCGAACACGTACACCATCAGGCCGTTCGCGTGGTAGTGCTGGCCTTGCACGGGCATCCGCAGCGGGAAAGCAAGCGCCTTCGTGATCGCGGCGCCCTTGTGGATCAGCGCATAGAACTCGCGGTTGCGCTGCGCGGTCGCCTGGTCGTTGTTCGGGCTGTTGCGGTTGTTCGTCACGAGCCAGACGAGGCCCGCCTTCCCGCCCAGGACTTTGGTGACGGTCGTCTCCACGGCCTCGCCCAGGTCGGTGTCGGCGAGCGCCGTGCCGCCGGGTTTATGGGCGGTTTCCAGCCCGGCCAGCGCGGCCCGCACGTGCGCGGGCGTGTCCTTCGTCACCTGCTCGGACAGCAGCGCGCGCGGCGACGGCGCGCCGGGCAGCGACTGGTTGAACGCGGCCAGCACGAGCGCGTCGCCCGGCTGCGCGACATTGCCCGCGAGCGCCGCGACCAGCGGCTTGAATTGGGATTGCGGGTCCGTGTAGAACGGCTCCATCCAGCCCGAATTCTGCACCAGAATAACCTGAGCCACTTGCGGCATGGCCCAGGCGGGCATCACGCCGCACAGCGCGAGGAAAAGGACGAAGGCCCTCACGTCGGCGCTTCCAGATTCCAGCCGCGGATCCGGTTCCAGTCTGGGTGGTGCAGCCACAGGCGGTTGGCGTAGACGAAGGGCACGCACTCGAGCGGCCGCGCGAGGCGCGCCACTTCGTCCAGGATCACGTTGCGCCGGCCGATCCACTCCACCGTGGTGCGGGCGATCACGCGGTTGGCCAGCGCGTCTTCGGCACGGCCGGTGTATTTGTGGAAGCGCAGCACGAGCCCGCTGGGCTGGCTGCGGTTGTTGTTGAAGCTGCGCAGCAGCGGCAGGACGAGGGAATCGTCCTCGTGCTGGTCCTCGACATGCTCGCCGGACCACGGTTCGTCGACGACGGGATGGCCGCGCCGGAACAGCAGGTTGGCGAAGCCGAGGCGCGCGCCGTCGATGAGTTCGCGCTGCGGACGCGCTTGTACTCGTTCTGCGCCCAGTTCGAGGAACGAATACGACTGGCCGTCATGCCCGATCAGCCACATGCGGCCGTCGCGGCTCAACGTCGGGCCGCCGAGGTCGAGGCTGGGCAGCCACGTGTCCGGCCACGCGAGCCAGCGCGGCGCCTCGCCGGGACGCCACG
>NZ_JBKYMO010000770.1:0-1887 GCF_047302915.1 Massilia sp. CT11-108
CCCCCCCCCCCCCCCCCCCCCCCCCTTTTTTTTCCCCCCCCCCCCCCCCCAACCCCCCTGTCGCCCCGTCGGGGGGGCTCGTATTTGTTAATAACACACCGCTGCTCCCCCGCGCGCGCTGCGCCCAGCGGGGGGGGGGGTATGCGCAGCGCGACCGCAACGTCAACCTGGACATCGGCCAGCGCGTGACCGTGCCCGCCTGGGACAACGGCCGCGCGCGCGTCATGTACCGCGGCGCGCTGTGGGACGTGGAGCTCGGGCAGGGCGTCGCGCCGCATGCGGGCGAATTCCGCATCGTCGAAGTGCACGGCAGCCGACTCGTGGTGGGCAATCCATGACCAAGAAGCACGTCCTGACCCTGCTGGTGGCGTTGACCCTCGTGTTCGGCGTCGTCGACGCGCGCGAGATGGCACTGGGCGTCCAGTCGAACGGCTGGGCCGTCCTGTCGACGGTGCTGTTCAGCTTCCTGAGCTTTTGCTGGTACCGCCTCGACAGCGACGCCCACCAATACCGCCGCACGGCGCTGCTCAACGTGGGCATCGTGATGTTCGCGGTCCTCGCCGTGCCGTATTACCTCGTGCGCAGCCGTCCGTCCGGCCAGAAGGGCCGCGCCCTGCTGCGCCTTGGCGGCTTCTGCCTCGTGCTTGTCGTCGCGGCGGGGCTCGGCAGCGTCGCCTACGAACTGCTCGCCTGACCATCACCTTTTTCAAGGAAGGAAACCCATGGAATTCACGTTCGGAACCGTCGCGCTGGTGATCTTCATCATCGCCATTGTGTTCGTCATCAAGACCATCAATGTCGTGCCGCAGCAGCACGCATGGGTGGTGGAGCGGCTCGGCAAGTACCACGCTACCTTGGCGCCGGGCCTGAACATCGTCGTGCCCTTCGTCGACCGCATCGCCTATAAACACAGCCTGAAGGAGATCCCGCTCGACGTGCCGCCGCAGGTTTGCATCACGAAGGACAACACGCAGCTGCAGGTCGACGGCATCCTGTATTTCCAGGTGACGGACGCCATGCGCGCGTCGTATGGCGCGTCGAACTACATCCAGGCCATCACCCAGCTGGCGCAGACGACTTTGCGTTCCGTGATCGGCCGCATGGAACTGGACAAGACGTTCGAGGAGCGCGACCACATCAACACGACGATCGTCAACGCGATCGACGAATCGGCCGCCAACTGGGGCGTCAAGGTGCTGCGCTACGAGATCAAGGATCTCACGCCACCGGCCGAGATCCTGCACTCGATGCAGCGCCAGATCACGGCCGAGCGCGAGAAGCGCGCGTTGATCGCCGCGTCGGAGGGCCGGCGCCAGGAAGCCATCAACATCGCGAGCGGCGAGCGCGAAGCGGCCATCGCCCGCTCGGAAGGCGAGAAGCAGGCCGCCATCAACCGCGCGCAGGGCGAGGCTGCGGCCATCATCGCGCTGGCGGAGGCCAGCGCCAGCGCGCTGCGCCAGGTGGGCGAGGCGATCCGTTCGCCGGGCGGCATCGATGCCGTCAACCTGCGCGTGGCCGAAGAGTACGTGCACGCCTTCGGCAACCTGGCCAAGACGAACAACTCGGTCATCGTTCCGGCCGACATGGGCGACATGAGCGGCCTGATCGCGTCGGCGCTGACGATCGTGAAGTCGCAGAAGGCGTGATGATGATCAACGGCAACTTCAGCCGCTTCCGTAAGCTGTCCGACGTCATCAAATCGCGCTGACGGATTCGCCGCGGCGCAAGGAGCCGCGATGAGTCACCAGCGTGTCGTGTTGTGGATCATGGTCCTGATGGCCGGCACGGGCCTGCTCGATGCCGGCCATGCCGACGCGGCAGCGCAGCTGCACTTCGTCGTCGGCGTCGCCGTCAGCTACCTGGGTTTTTTATGGTACCGCGGCGACA
>NZ_JBKYMO010000771.1:0-1885 GCF_047302915.1 Massilia sp. CT11-108
TCGACCTCAAGCTGCGCAAGGATTCTTCAGCCGACATCCACCAGTGGTTCCACTTCCGCCTGCAGGGCGCGCGCGGCGCGGTTGAACAGCATCAGGTGGCCGTCGGCGTCGCACGCGACCACGCCCACGTCCACCGTTTCCAGCACGGCGTCCAGCAATTCCTGCTTCTGGCGCAGGGCCTGCTCGGCCGCCTCGCGCAGGCGCATCGTCAGTTCGAGGGCGGCGTTCTTGTCCTGCAGTTCGCGCGTGCGGTTGGCGACCAGCACGTCGCGGTTCAATTCGTCCTGCACCAGTTGCGCGAGGTCGCGCAGCATGCGCCGGTCGGCGTCGCCGAACGTGCGGGGACGCCTGTCGATGATGCACAGGGTGCCGAGCGGCTGGCCGTCCACGCTGTGCAGCGGCTGGCCGGCATAGAAGCGGATACGGGGCGTGCCCGTCACGTGCGGGTGCGCGGCGAACCGCTCGTCGAGGAGCGTGTCCGGGACGACCAGCATGTCGTCCAAAGCGATGGCATGGCTGCAGAAGGCGAGCGAGCGCGGCGTTTCGCAGTAGTCGAGGCCTGCCTGCGACTTGAACCACTGGCGCTCGCGGTCGACGAGCGACACGAGGGCGATCGGGACGTCGAACGCGGCGGTGGCGAGGCGGGTGAACCGGTCGAACCGGTCTTCGCGGGGCGTGTCGAGCAACCCCAGCGCGTGAAGGGCCTGGAGGCGTGCTTCTTCAGCGAGATCTTGTTGACTGAGCATGGGCATCCTTGATCGGCGAAGCACGCAGCCTGTGCAGCAAATTCTATCCGATTATCACCAATCTGTGCGATAGAGCCACATTCGTTGCATCCCGGGTACACCCCGTGCCGTCGTAAAACTTTGAAAACATTCTACTTCGAAATAATTGATGAGAATTCACCTTTTATGCATAATCCATGCGGACTGCTGCACAAATGACACACTGCATTGCCACATGATCGCACCGTGTGGGAGCGAACCGGGCGGCGGCATCGTGGTCGCGAAGTGCCTGTCGGAAAGTAAAGATTTTCCATCCGGAATTTGAATCGTCGCATCGGCAACACGGGGCAAACGAAATCTCTCGAAAACTCATCTTTCGCTTGCCCAGCGAAACAATCTGACCCTATTCTTCCCGTTCGCGGTTCACCCGCGGAGAGTCTGCCCGGAATGACAACGGACGAGAAGACATGACGCATAACGACACGGGCAATGTCGAGGTGACCCTCGACGAAGTCTTGATCACGCACGAACTCGCACGCCGCCCGGCGCGTGCACCCGATCACCGCGCGGAGAGCCGCGCCCTCACGCTGCTCGGCCAGGAGCTCGTGACCCATCCGCGCGGCGTCCTGCAGCGGCTTGCCGAACTCGCGCTGCAGCTGTGCCGCGCCGGCACCGCCGGCGTCAGCATTCTCGAACATGGCGCGAAGGGCGACGTGTTCCGCTGGCACGCGATGGCCGGCGTGTATGCGAACGCGGTGGGCAGCGCAGTGCCGCGCGGGGACAGCCCGTGCGGCGCCGTCATCGAACGCAATACGACCTTGCTGTTCGACGGGCCCGGGCGCCGCTTCGCCTCGCTGCGCTGCGACGGCCCGCCGCTGCTCGAATGCCTGCTCGTACCCTGGGCGATCGACGACCAGCCGATCGGCACGGTCTGGATCCTCTCCCACGATCCCGAGCGCCAGTTCGATGCCGAGGATGCGCGCCTGCTGGCGGAACTGTCGTCCTTTGCCGCCGCGGCGCACCAGGTCGTGAAGGCGCTGGACGAGGCGCAGGCGGCAAGCCATGTCGAGCGCGGTCTCGCGACGCTGCGCCACCATGTCGAAACGCGTGCCGGGGGCACCGCCGAAGCCGCGCTGCTGGCCAGTCCCGCCATCCTGCGG
>NZ_JBKYMO010000772.1:0-1883 GCF_047302915.1 Massilia sp. CT11-108
GGGGTGGGGTGCGTGTCCATGGCTTTCCTTTCCGGTGTCGGTGGGGACGAGGGCGTGTCGCGAGCCTCGAGTCCGGTACGTTTCCATTGTCCCTGGCAACAACACCCCGTTCCGTGCGTCACCGTACATACTTGCCCTGGCGCGGCCGGTACGCTGACTGAAAGTTGTCAGTAAATGTTTCCGGGCAGTGTAAATAGCCAATCTCCCAAACGTGTGAACCGATGAAGTCCAACCGCGAGGGTCCGATGAATTCAGCCGCTCCACCTGTGATCGCCGAGCACAATGCCAACCTGCTGCTGGCTGCGCTCCCGCCGCAGGAGATGGCACGGATGCTGCCGGCGCTCGACCAGGTCAAGGTGGACGTCGGCGCCGTGTTGTGCGAGCCGGGCGACATCATCCGTCACATCTATTTTCCGCACGACTGCCTGATCTCGCTGATGGCCGTGGCCGAAGGCCGCATGACGCTCGAGGTGGGCCTCGTGGGCCGCGAAGGCATGCTGGGCGCCACCGTCGCGCTCGGCCACGAGACGACGCAGGTGCGCGCCGTCGTGCAGCGTGCCGGCAACGCCAGCCGCATCGACGCCGACCGCCTGCGCATCGAATTTGCCCGCAACCCGGCCCTGCAGCGCGTGCTGTACCGCTACACGGATGCGCTGCTGGCCCAGGCCATCCAGATCGCGGTGTGCAGCCGCTACCACGTGCTGGAGGCGCGGCTCGCACGCTCGCTGCTCGTCACGCGCGATCGCCTGCAGTCCGACAAATTCCACCTGACCCACGAATTCCTCGCCCATGCGCTGGGCGTGCGCCGCGTGGGCGTCACCAAGGCCGCCAGCGCGTTGCAGCAGCAGGGGCTCATCAACTACAGCCGCGGCAATATCGAGATCCTCGATCCGGAACGTCTCGCCGCCGCTGCCTGCACCTGCTACGAGATCGTGCGCGAAGCGGGTGCCGGTGTCGGCGCGCCCGTGCTGGCCTGACCGTCGTCGACCCAAAAGACAATGCCCCGGCAAGCGGGGCATTGTCTTTTGGTGCAGCCGCGATCAGTGCGTGGTCTTCACCTGGTTGCCGATCACGCCGCCGACGGCTGCGCCACCGACGGTACCGACGGCGCTGCCGCCCGTCAGTGCGCCGCCGACGACTGCGCCGGCGCCGGCGCCGATGGCGGTGTTACGGTCCTGCTTCGACATGCCGGCGCAGCCGGTCAGGCCCAGGGCCACGGTTGCCAGCGTTGCGGTCGCGATGATGTGCTTGATGGTCTTCATGTTGATCTCCTTAAGGTGGGTTACATACTCACTTCAGGCGCAGCTCATTCCTGACCGATCTGACGCCCCTCACGGTGCGCGCGGCCGCGGCGGCCGCCGCCACGTCGTCCGCGGAGCTCACGAATCCGCTCAGCTTGACGACCCCCAGGTCCGTGTCGACGTCGATCTCGTTTGCCTTCAGGCTGGCATCGCCGAGGAGGGCGGCCTTCACGCCGGCCGTGATGCCGGCGTCATCGGTTTGCCCTACGACAGCCGTCGGGCTGTTCGTCGCGCATCCCGTGATCCCGCACAGGGCCAGAGCCGCCAGCAATGCCGATGTCGCTAGTGCTGCCGGGGTCCTGCCTGTACTGAACCGTTTCATGCCTTCTGCGCTTCCTCGCGATGCCGGCCTGCTGTTCGGGAACGGCGCCGGCCTTACCATGACTCCAGCATAAATGTCATTGGCATAGCGGTCTGTACGACAAATAACACTGTGACATGCCGGGCTCAACGTTTGGCGCTTTTCCCGGGCGGCGGCGCAACAGGTTTCGCGCCCGCCCTGGCCAGCAGCGCATTGCACGGGCTGTCCTTGCCCGGCCCCGTGTTGATCAGCGGGAGCAGGGCGGCGGCCGGTGCCGCGAC
>NZ_JBKYMO010000773.1:0-1880 GCF_047302915.1 Massilia sp. CT11-108
GCGCCCGGCAGCGGCCTCGCGGGCCTCGCTAAACCGGAGCAGATCGCGCTCAGCGGCGCGACGATCCGGCTGCCGGCGGGCTCCGTCACGATCGACTCGCTGGCCAAGATCGGCCCGCGCTGGAACACGCGCGGCAGCGCCACCGGGGTGCCGATGAACTATCTGGCGCAGGCGTCGGACGCGATGCGCCAGAACGTGCGCGGCGACCTGACGCTCGGCGCGCAATGGGCGATCGACCTGCGCGCGCCCACCGCGGCCGGCGCCGTGCCGCAGCTCGCGGGCAGCGTGCACGTGTTCCGCGAAAAGGGAGATTTGATCGCGGGCGACATCTCGCCGATCGCGCTGGGCCTGCGCCAACTGGACCTGCGCGCGGACGTCGCCGGCGGCGCGCTGCGCAGCCAGTTCGCGCTGGACGGCACGCGCATCGGCACGGCCAATGTGGACGCCACCGCGCAGTTGCTGCAGGGCCGCGTCGACAACGACAGCCCCTTGAAACTGACGGCCAATGCGAGCCTCGCGTCGCTGTCGTGGGTATCGCCGCTGCTCGGCCAGCCGGGCCTGGAAGTGGACGGCGCGCTGCGCCTCGCGATCAACGGCACGGGCACCGTCGGCGCGCCGACCCTGAACGGCAATATCGAAGGCGACGGCCTCGCCGTGCGTTGGCCGGACCAGGGCGTCCGCCTGCGCAACGGCCAGCTGCGCGCGCAACTCGCGGGCGACCAGCTGCAGCTGCAGCGCCTGACCCTGGAAGGCAACAGCGGCCGCGCGACGGCGGACGGCTTCGTGCGCTTTGCCGGCGGCGCAGCGACGATGAACCTGAAACTCGTCGCGGACAAGCTGGAAGCGCTGTCGCGCCCGGACCGCACCGTCGTCCTCAGCGGCCAGGCCAGCGTCGTGCGCGACGCGCACCAGTTCCGGGTCGAAGGCAGCTTCAAGGCCGACCGCGCGCTCGTCGAACTGGCGCCGCAGGACCGGCCGACGATCTCGGACGACGTCATCGTCCTGGGCCGCGGCAATGCGGCACCGACGACGGCGAAGAAGGAAGGCGCGGTACCGCTGACGATCGACCTGACGGCCGACCTGGGCGACGACTTCCACCTGCGCGGCATGGGCGCCGACGCCTACCTGGCCGGCAGCGTGCACGTGCTGAAGGTGGGCGACCGCCCGCCCCGCGTCAACGGCACCGTGCGCACCGCCAACGGCACGTATGCCGCTTACGGCCAGCGCCTGGCGATCGAGCGCGGCGTGATCACGTTCAGCGGCCCGTACGACAACCCGTCGCTGGACATCCTCGCCGTGCGCAAGCGTCCCGACGGGGAACAGCTGAGCGAGACGAACGTGGAAGCGGGCGTGCAGGTGCGCGGCACGGCGCTGGCGCCGACGGCGAAGCTCGTGTCGACGCCGAACGTGTCCGACAGCGACAAACTGTCGTGGCTCGTGCTGGGCCACGGCATGGAAGCGACGACGGGCAGCGAGGCCGACGTGCTGAGCGCCGCCGCCGGCGCCCTGCTGGGCGGAAAAGGCGGCACGGGCGGCATCACGAGCAAGCTGGCGAACTCGCTGGGCGTGGACGAACTGGGCGTGCGCCAGGGCGCGGGCCAGGCGTCCGGCCTGGAAAACACGGTGGTCACGGTCGGCAAGCGCATCTCGTCGCGCCTGTACCTGAGCTTCGAACAGGGCGCCGCGACCGCATCGAGCGTCGTGCGGGTGCGCTACAAGATCAACCCGCGCATCACCCTGCAGCTGCAGACCGGGACCAACACGGCGCTGGACGTGCTGTACTCCTGGGCGTTCGACTAACACCGGGGTCAGAGCCTGAGCCTTCCCCTCAAATTTTTGTTGTAAACAGCTTGGGAAGCTGTTAACTTTCAATCCCAAAA
>NZ_JBKYMO010000774.1:0-1879 GCF_047302915.1 Massilia sp. CT11-108
ATCCACCTGCCGCTCACGCTGGCCGTCACGCAGGTCGTGCTCGTCGCCAGCGGCCCGCGCACGCATGCGCTGCCGGCCGTGCTGGTCGAGCAGGTGCTGCAGGTGCGCGAGGCCGACCTCGATGCGGCCTTCGCCGCCGGGGCGATCAACGTCCACGGCGAGAACGTCCCGCTGCACTACCTGCCTACGCTGCTGCACGAACCGGGCGGCGCATGGCAAAAAAGCGGCGGCCAGCGCTCGTCGCCGGTGCTGGTCCTCAGGAGCGGCAACACGCGCGTCGCCGTGCGGGTGGACGAGGTGCTGGGCAACCGCGAGGTCGTCATCAAGAACATCGGGCCGCAGCTGGCGCGCATGCCGGGCATCGCCGGCGCCACCGTGCTCGGGTCGGGCGAGATCGTACTGATCCTCGATCCGGTGCAGCTGGCCGGCTCGGGCGCGCGTCCCGGCCATGTCGCGAATACATCGGCAACCGCGCCGGCACCGGCGCCGGCCGCGCGCATCGCGACCATCATGGTCGTCGACGATTCGCTCACCGTGCGCAAGGTCACGCAGCGCCTGCTTGAGCGCGAAGGCTACCGCGTGCTGCTGGCCAAGGACGGCGTCGACGCGCTCGAGCAGATGCAGGAGACGCGTCCGGACCTGATGCTGGTCGATATCGAGATGCCGCGCATGGACGGCTTCGACCTCACGCGCCACGTGCGCGGGGATGCCGCCACTTCGGCGCTGCCGATCATCATGATCACGTCGCGCACGGCGGACAAGCACCGCAACGTGGCGCTGGGGCTTGGTGTCGATGCTTATTTCGGCAAGCCGTATCAGGAGGATGCGTTGCTGGCGGCGATTACGGGGTTGCTCGAAACTCGTAACACATGAACGTCGCCCCCGCGGAGGCGGGGCCCAATTTGCACGCGTTTCGGCCGCGCATGCAGAACTTGGATCCCCGCCTCCGCGGGGATGACGTTTACAGGTCACGGATCGCCTTGAAGCGCGCGAGTGTTTTCTCTCTCGCTGCTTCGTGGTCCACCACCGGCACCGGATAATCCTTCCCGAGCACGACGCCGGCCTTCTGTAAAACCTCCGGCTTCGCCAGCCAGGGCGCATGAATGGCCGCCCCGCTCAAGCCGGCCAGCTGCGGCAGGTACTGCCGGATGAACGCCCCGTCCGGATCGAACCGTTTCGACTGCGTGACGGGATTGAAGATGCGGAACCACGGCTGCGCATCGCACCCCGTCGACGCCGCCCACTGCCAGCCGCCGTTGTTCGATGCCAGTTCGTAATCGTTCAACTTCAGCGCGAACCAGCGCTCGCCGCGGCGCCAATCGATGCCGAGGTCCTTGGTCAAAAAGCTGGCCGTCACCATGCGCAGGCGGTTGTGCATGAACCCCGTGCGTTCCAGCTGCAGCATCGCGGCGTCGACGAGCGGATAGCCCGTGCGGCCCGCGCACCACGCGTCGAACAATGCATCCGCCGCCAAGCCGTCGTCCCACGCGACGGCGTCGAAGGCGGCCTTGAACGATTGCGTGACGACGCGCGGATGGCGTGCCAGGATCATCATGTAGAACTCGCGCCAGATCAGTTCCGACAGCCACACGGGCGCCCCCGGACCGCCCGTGCCGTCCACGATGCGTGCCTGCAGCATCGCGACGAGGCGGCGCACGGACAGCGTGCCGAAGCGCAGGTGGATCGACAGGCGCGACGTGGCGTCCAGCGCCGGGTAGTCCCGGTCGTGGTCGTAGCGCGCGAGGCGCTGCCCGAATCGCTCCAGCAGCGCCCCCGCGCCCGTCATGCCGGGATGCGCGATGGGTGCCGCGTTCGGGACGAAACCGAGATCCGCGAGCGCGGGCAGGGCGTGGTCCGCGGGCGGGGGCGCGAGCGCGCC
>NZ_JBKYMO010000775.1:0-1825 GCF_047302915.1 Massilia sp. CT11-108
AGCGCGAACGCGGCGCGCGCGTCGGCGATCTGCGGCGCCAGCGTCACGGCCGGATTGTCGGTCGGCGGACGGTTCGGGCGGGACGCGCCCGAAAACATCTTCGCCATCTCGTCCGCGAACGCATCCATGTCCTGCGGGGTCTGGTTCAGGCGGTACTTCAGCACGAACGCGGCGACGCCCTTGTCGGCCAGCGCCTTCGCCACGTCCCAGCCCTCGTTGTTCATCGACAGCGTACGGAAGCCGCCGCCCGGCGCGACGATCACGGCGGCGCCGGTCGCCTTCGCGGGGTCGGGCAGGAACGGCGTCAGGGTCGCGACCGTGACGTTGCGTGCGAAGACGCTGCCGTACTGGCTGTGCCAGCTCTCCTGCGCTTTCGCACCCGGCAGCGGACCCGTGTTCAGCACGATGGCGTTCGGTTGCGCGGGCGCCGCGATGGGCGTCATCTTGTCGTTCTGCGCGTGGACGGGTGCCGCGAGCGCATAGGCGATGACGGTGGCAATCAACAGTCTGGTCTTCATCATGTAGTCTCCTTTGTTATGGTTATTGCGCCAGCACGACGGTCTGTTTCAAGGTCAGCGTGCCGTCCTGCTGCGCCACGCCGGTGCCCGGCTGGCCGGAACCCACGCTCAGCTTGTACTGGCCGGGCGTGAGCTGGCGGACGCCGTCTCTCGTGACGAAACTGAGGTCGCGCGGCGACAGCGTGAAGCTGATCTTGCGCCGCTCGCCGGCCTTCAGCGGCACGCGCTGGAAGCCACGCAGCGCGACACGCGGCGCGCCCTCGAACGCGGGCGGCGTCAGGTACAACTGCGCCACTTCGTCGCCGTCGCGCTTGCCCGTGTTGGCGACTTCCGTCGTGACGACGATGCCGTTCTCGGGCGCTCCAGCGACCGGTTCGATGCGCAGCGGCGCATAGCCGAACGTCGTGTACGAGAGACCGGCGCCGAACGGATACACGGGCGTGCCCGCGTAGTAGCGGTAGGTGCGGCCCTGCATCGAGTAATCGTCGAACGGCGGCAGGTCGTTGATGCTGCGGTAGAAGGTGAGGGGCAGGCGTCCGCCCGGATCGGTGCGGCCCGTCAGCACGTCGGCGATGGCGGCGCCGCCGGACTGGCCCGGATACCACGCTTCCAGGATCGCGGCCGCATTGTCCTTCGCCCACGACAGGTCGATGGCGCTGCCGTTCATCACGACGACGACGAGCGGCTTGCCCAGCGCTTTCGCCCGGGCCAAGAGGGCGCGCTGCTCGGCCGGCAGGTCCAGCGACGTCTTGTCGCCGCCGGCGAAGCCCTCGACCTTGATGGCCATCTCTTCGCCTTCCAGGTCCGACGTCAGGCCGACGACGGCGACGATCACGTCCGCATCCGCGGTGCCGGCCTTCAGGTCCTGCTCGGGCGCCGTCGAGATGCGTTTCCAGAACAGGCCGGGCACGCCCGTGGATCCCGTCTCGGCCTGGAAGCGCAGCGGATAGCGCTGGCCTTTCTCGAGGCGCACGTCGGTGAGCTTCAGCGGTTCGCCCCATTGCGAATAGGTCGACGCCTGCACGGCGGGCTTGCCGCCGACCGTCAGTTCGCCCTTCACGCCCGTCACGCCGAGGCGGTACGTGCCCGTCTCGGGTGCGACGAGCGCGCCGGTCCACACGACCTTGTGCTTGTCCGCCACGTCCTTGAACTGGAGCGCGTGCGATTCCAGGCCCTTTTCCGTGCGGACGAGCACCGGCTTCGTATCCGTGCCGTTGATGTACTCGGCGCGCAGGCCAGGCTTGCCGTCCGGCGTGAGCAGCGCGCTGGCCGGGACCGGGTCGCCGTCCGTGATGGAGGCGGCTGTG
>NZ_JBKYMO010000776.1:0-1875 GCF_047302915.1 Massilia sp. CT11-108
ACCGCGACTACGTGGACACGCTGCCGAACGACGTCTCGATCTGGGCCGTATTACGCAAGGCGCCGCCGCTGCCGTTCCTGCCGCAGGCCGTGCACGGCCAGGACATCGTCGCGCTGGCCGTGTTCTCGCCACGCCCGCCGGAGGAAGCGGAGCCGGTGCTGGCGCCCGTGCGGTCGTTCGGCGACGTGCTGGGCGAACACGTGGGCGCCGTCCCGTACGCGGCGTGGCAGAAGACGTTCGACCCCCTGCTGGCGCCGGGCGCGCGCAATTACTGGAAGTCGCACAACTTCACCACGCTGTCCGACGAGGCCGTCGACCTCGTGCTGCGCTACGCCGCCGCGGTGCCGACGCCGCAGTGCGAGATCTTCCTGGGCCTCATCGGCGGCCGCGCGAACGAGCCGGCCGTGGACGCCACCGCGTATCCGCACCGCAATGTGATGTATGCGATGAACGTGCACGGGCGCTGGCTCGATGCCGCCGACGACGCGCGCTGCGTGGCCTGGGCACGGGAGTTCTTTGCGGCCGTGGCGCCGTATGCGGCCGGCAGCGTGTACATCAATTTCCTGACTCAGGACGAGGGGGCGCGCATCCACGAGGCGTACGGCACGAACTGGGACCGGCTCGTGCAGGTGAAACGTCGCTACGATCCGGACAACCTGTTCCGCTTCAATCACAACATCGCACCAAGCGGGTGACGATCACCCCAGCGCCAGCGCGACGGCCGCCTCGGCATGCAGCCCCGTCGTGTCGTACAGTGGCACGGGGCTGTCCTCGGGCCCGACGAGCAGCATGATTTCGGTGCAGCCGAGGATGATCGCTTCCGCGCCGGCCGCGACCAGGCGCCGGATCACGCCGCGGTAGGCCTCGCGCGACGCCGCTTCGATGTGTCCTTGCACGAGCTCCTCGTAGATGATGCGATGGACCGTGGCGCGATCGTCCGCATCGGGCACGAGCACCTCCAGGCCGTGCCTGTCGGCCAGCCGGCCTTTATAAAAATCCTGTTCCATCGTGAAGGCGGTGCCCAGCAGGCCGATGCGCTCGTATCCAGCAGCCTTGATGCGCGCGGCGGTCGGGTCGGCGATGTGCAGCAGGGGCAGGTCGACGGCGGCCTCGATCTGCGGCGCCGCCCTGTGCATCGTGTTCGTGCAGATGACGAGGAAATCGGCGCCGCCGCGCTGCAGCCGCTGCGCCGCCTCGACCATCAGCCGCGCCGCATCGTCCCAGCGGTCTTCGCGCTGCAGGACGGCGATGTCGTCGAAGTCGAACGACCACATGAGGCTGCGCGCCGAATGCAGGCCGCCGAGACGGTCGCGCACGCCCTCGTTGATGAGGCGATAGTATTCGGCCGAGCTTTTCCAGCTCATCCCGCCCAGCATCCCGATGATCTTCTGCGTCATGCGTATCCCCTGTCGGTGTGTAGCCGTCGAGTATAAGCGGTTGTGCGCCCGCGCACGGACGGCGCGTCAGCGGATCACGTCCAGCGCCGCGAATTCCCGCACCGCGAAGTCGACGAACGCGCGCAGCCGCGGCGCCATGTGGCGGCTGCTGGGCATGACGAGGTGCACGGGCGCCGGTTCCGGCTCGTAGTCCACGAGCAGGCGGCGCAGCACGCCGGCCCGCAAATCCGGCTCGACCTGGTACGACAGCGCCCGTGCGATGCCGAAGCCGTCGCGTGCGGCCGCCAGCATGGCTTCCGTATCGTTCATGCGCAGGCGCGGGCTGTAGCGCACCACGTGCTCGCGGCCGTCCGCGCGGAAGCGCCATTCGGCCACGCTGCGTACGGCCGTCGACATGATCAATTCGTGGCCAGCGAGGTCGGCCGGGACCGCCGGCGTGCCGCGCCGGTCGAGGTAGGCGGGGCTCGCGACCGTCACG
>NZ_JBKYMO010000777.1:0-1871 GCF_047302915.1 Massilia sp. CT11-108
CTGCATCGTGTTCGAAGACGCGCCACGCGCCGACGACGGCGTCGACCTACATCCGCCTGCACGGCACGCCGCGCATCTACTACTCGTCCTATCCGCCCGAATTCCTGCGCGAGGTCGAGCAGCGCATCGTCGCGATGGCGCAGCCCGGCGCGGACCTCTGGTGCATCTTCGATAACACGGCCGAGGGCCATTCGGTGCCGAACGCACTGGAGGTGCTGCGCGGCGTGGACGAATCATGGTCAGCGCGACGTTCCGCTTCTACGGCGAACTGAACGACTTCCTCGCGCGCGCGCGGCGCGGACACTCCTTCGCGGCGCCGTGCGCGCGTGCCGCCACGGCCAAGCACATGATCGAGGCGCTCGGCGTGCCGCACACGGAGGTGGAGCTGGTGCTCCTGAACGGCGAGCCGCGGGGACTCGACGACATCCTGGAAGAGGGCGACCGCATCGCCGTCTATCCGCGCTTCACTGCCTTCGATGTGGCCGACGTGGCGCGGCTGGACCAGCGTCCGCCGGGCCGCGTGCGCTTCGTCGCGGATGCGCATCTCGGCGGTCTCGCGCGGCTGTTGAGAATGGCGGGGTTCGACACCGTCTACCGCAATACGTTGAACGACGCCGAAGTCGAAGCGATCGCGCTCGATGACGGACGCGCCGTGCTGACGCGCGACCGCGAACTGCTGAAGCGCCGCGGCATCGCGTACGGCTGCTACGTGCGGGCGTTGAAGGGGGAAGCGCAGTTGCGTGAAGTGGTCGAGCGCTTCGGCCTGGCCGAGCGTATGCGCCCGTTCACGCTGTGCCTGTCGTGCAATGCGCCGTTGCGGCCCATCGCGAAGGCGGAGGTGAGGGACCGGCTGCCGCCGCGCGTGGCGGCCACGCAGGACGAGTTCAGCACATGCGACTGCTGCCACGGCGTGTTCTGGAAGGGCTCGCACTGGCAGCGCATGGCGGGCGTATTAAATGAGATACACTACTTTCCCGGACGAGCCATCCGTTGACAGCGTGACCCCATGTTGCAACAAGTACCGATACCCATCCGCACCGAATGCCCCCCTGGCGCCTGCGTCTGCGAGCGCGAGATCCTGCTCGCCGATCCGGAGGCGGACCTGCGCCCGTTGCGCCTCACGCGCACGGAAGAGCAAAAACTGCTCGAGCGCATCGGCGCCGTCGCCAGCTACGACGAACTCAAACGGCTGCAGGAGCGCATCCGCGCCAACCTCGGCGTCGAACTGAAGATCGCGCCCGGCCCGAACGAGGTGCGCACGTTGCGCGGCATCCTCATCGTGCTGGAAGACCGGCCGGGCCTGTGCAAAAAGGTGCGCCAGTCCGTGCCGGCGGCCGTGCGCAGGGTGCTGGAACGCCATCCCGAGATCACGTACGCGATCCTCGATGCGCACGATTTGTTCGGGGCGCCCTGACTTATTGTGACGACGCGCGGGCGTCGACCTCGTGCCCCAGCCGCTCGAGATAGCCGCGCCCATGCCTGGCCTCGAGCGCGGCGACCGTGGTGCGGTTGAACCGGTCGCGGTACGCTTCGAACGCCGGGTCGTACACGTCGCCCGTGACCGATAGCGTGATGCCGTGGCGCGCGTAGGCGCGGATGCGCCTGACGGTCTCCGGGCCGGGCGGAGGACCCGGTTCGAGCAGGGTGGGTGTGCCGGTGGCGACGCAGATCCGTGCCGCGTCCGCGCCGTCGAGCGGGCGGCCATCTGCCCTGGCGATGGGGAGGTCGCCGCATCCGAGCCGTGCTTTCGGGTCGCGGAATTCG
Organism: Massilia sp. CT11-108; assembly: GCF_047302915.1. Lineage (NCBI taxonomy): Bacteria > Pseudomonadati > Pseudomonadota > Betaproteobacteria > Burkholderiales > Oxalobacteraceae > Massilia > Massilia sp. CT11-108. Next base: position 1,765 of record NZ_JBKYMO010000777.1, read on the forward strand.
GTAAGGCGGACGCACGCGAGGCGGGCGTCGAACGTAGCGGGCAGCTGCGCCCAGCAGCGGGCGGCGTCGGGCCGCTTGCGCAGACCGAAGGCGCCCTTGTCCAGCGC
>NZ_JBKYMO010000778.1:0-1869 GCF_047302915.1 Massilia sp. CT11-108
GGCATGGGCGGCTCCGTGGCCGCCGGCGCCGGCGCGGACGGCATCGCGGTCCAGGCCAGCGCGCTCGCGTCGCAGGCCGGGCCGATGATGCAGCTGCTGGCCGAAGTCGCGCGCACGCCATCCTTCCCCGAGAATGAAGTGGCGCTGGCCAAGGCCAACGCGCTGCAAAGCCTGCGCGTCTCGGAGACGCAGCCGCGCTTCCGCGCCGAACGCGCGATCAGCCGCGCGATCTACGGCGACCACCCGTACGGCCACATGACGCCGACGGCCGAAGCGATCGAATCGACCACGCAGGACCTGCTGCGCGCCGAGCACGCGAAGCGCTTCCGTCCGGAGCGCGCGCTGCTCGTGATCACGGGCCGCATCAAGGAAGCGGATGCCTTGAAACTCGCGCAGAAGGCGTTCGGCGACTGGAAGGCAAGCGGCCCGGCGTCAGCCGAGGTGCCGAAGGCCCCGGCCACGGCAAAACCCGTACGCCTGCTGCTGGAACGGGGCGGCAGCGTGCAGTCGACACTGCGCCTCGGTAGCCCGGGCATCGCCGCGACGGCTTCCGACCAGATTCCGCTGCGCCTGGCCAGCACGATCCTGGGCGGCGGCTTTTCGAGCCGCGTGAACATCAACCTGCGCGAGGAGAAGGGTTACACCTACGGCGCCTCGGCCGGCGCGCGCCTGCTGCGCGAAGGCGGCGGCATCGTCGGCGGCGCGGACGTGCGCAACGAAGTCACGGGCGCCGCGTTGACCGAGTACTTCAACGAGTACAAGCGCATCGGCGCCGACCTCGTCCCGGCGGACGAGATGAAGATGCACAAGCGCTATGTGGCGGGCGGCTACCTGCTGAGCAACCAGATGCAGCGCGCCGTGGCGAACACCCTGTCCAGCAACTGGCTCGTGGGCTTGCCGGCCGAGTTCCTGGGCCAGTACGTGCCGCTGATCGAAAAGGTCACGCCGGAACAGGTGCGCGACGTGGCGAAGAAGTACTTCGCGCCGGAGAACCAGTCCATCGTCGTGGTGGGCGATTCGAAGGCCGTCGGCGAGCAGTTGAAGGCGTTCGGGGACTTTACGGTCAGCGACAAGTGACCGTTCCCGCTCTACGCTAAAAGCCTCCCCCGGGAGGCTTTATTTTTTCGCGGACTGTTTGGAACCGCCGCTCGACGACTGCTTGGTCTCGCCGTGCTCCGCGCGCTGCTTGTTCACGATGCGCGACGCGACCTCTTCCTCGCGGCCGGGATAACGGTGTTCCTTCTTGAATTCCGTCTCGAGCTTCTTGTATTCGCGCTCGCGTTTCGGGCTCGCTCCCTTCGGCATGATGGCCTCCATCGGTAAGTGGATGGCGCCAGATTAGGCCGATGACGTGCGGATGTACGTGCGCTGACGCACGTTGAACGCGTGGGCTCGGGTTGCCCACCCTACCGCTGACGCACGTTGAACTGCCGCGCATCCGTAGGGTGGGCACCCTGTGCCCACGCGGAACGCAAATCAGCCTTGCAACGCTTTTTCGAGGTCTTCCAGCTCGGCAGGCTTGACGAGGTGCGCATCGAACCCCGCCTCCTGCGCCTTGCGCCGGTCTTCCGGCGAACCGTAGCCGGTATGCGCGACGAGGCGGGTCGAGGCCAGCTGCGGATGCCGCTTGAGCATGCGCGCCAGTTCGTAGCCGTCCACGCCCGGCAGGCCGATGTCGAGCACGATCACGTCCGGCCGCAGCTCCAGCGCCATCTGCACGAGGTTGCCGGCATCCGCCGTCGTGTGCGCCTCGTAGCCCATCTCGGCCAGCAGGAAGGCCATCATCTCCATCGCGTCGACGTTGTCGTCGACGAGCAGGATCTTGCGGCCGCCCGACGCCGGCGCCGGTGCGCTGGACGGTGCCTCGGC
>NZ_JBKYMO010000779.1:0-1864 GCF_047302915.1 Massilia sp. CT11-108
GTGTGGGCGGCGTCCAGCAGCGCGGCACCCACGCCGCGTCCGCGCGCCTCGGGCGCCACCCACACCTGGTAGATGCTGGCGTGCGCGCCTTCCATCTTGACCCATGCGAGGCCGGCGGGCGTCCCGTCGACTTCCACCGCGAACGGCCAGCCCTGCAGGTGCGACCCGAGCGCGGGGGCGGCCAGGCGTGCGACCCAGATGTCGTCCGTGCGTTGCGATTCCTCGGCAAAGGTGCTGCCGAATGCCTGGGGCGAGTCGGCCAGCGCGCGCAGGCGCAGGTCGCGGTAGATGGGCCAGTCGTCGGGGTGCAGGGTGCGGATGGCGGGCATGTCGGGGTCCGAAAAGAAACGGGGAAGACGATCATAATGGAAAATCGCATGAGCAAGTGCGAAAAGCGTCGTTGTCACAGTCGGTGTTTGCGCGCAGGCGCGGGATCGGTTAGCATCCGCGGGATGACTTTCCTGAACGTTCCCTACGCAGAAAAAGACGAGGCCCGCGCCCTCGGCGCACGCTGGAATTCCGGCCGCAAGCGCTGGTATGTGCCCACGGGCGTCGCCCTCGAACCCTTCCAGAAATGGCTGAAGGAGGGCGCGCCCGCTGGCCGCGCCGACTCGGCCGCGGCGAAGCGCATGGTCGGCGCCAACTACATCGAACTGGACCACGCCTGCAATCCGTTCGAGCCCTGCGCGGAGTGCGCGAAGGCGCTCGCGGGCACGCCCTGGGAGCAGGCGCGCGCGGCCCTCCTCAAGCGTTAAGGCTGCGCCAGCACGCCCAGTACCGCGAGGCTCATGGCCTGGGCCGCCGTCTTGATCGACGGCTCCGGCACGGGCTCACGACGCGATGCAAACCCGGTTGCGCCCTCCGTGCTTGGCGGCGTACAGCGCGCGGTCCGCCGATTGCACGAGCGTGTGCGCGTCCTCGCCGTGGGCCGGCCACAGTGAGACGCCGAACGACGCGGTCACCTGCGGCAGCGCGACGTCGCCGTGATGCAGGTCCAGCGCGGAGATGGTCTTGCGCAGCGTTTCGGCGCACGTGCGCGCGGCGGTCGCGTCGCATTCAGGCAGCACGAGCACCAGTTCCTCGCCGCCGTAGCGGCACGCGATGTCGCTGCGGCGCACGCCTTCGCGCAGGCAGCGCCCGACGGTGCGCAGGACGAGGTCGCCCGCTTCGTGGCCGTACGTGTCGTTCATGTGCTTGAAGTGGTCCAGGTCGATCATCACGACGGCCAGCGAAGCACGCATGCGTTCGGCGCGGAACAGTTCGCGCCGCAGCGTCTCGTCGAAATAGCGGCGGTTGTACAGGCCCGTGAGTTCGTCCACGGTGGACTGGCGCCGCAAGACCTCGCGCAGGTTGATGTTGCTGATGCCGATCGCAAGCTGCTCGCTGATGGTCGTGGCGGCCGCGAGTTCCACCGCGGTGTCCGGGCCCTGCGGCACGCTCACCGAGAGCAGGCCCAGGACCTCCCCCTGCGAAATCATCGGCACGCACAGGTCCGTGCGGCCGGGCGCGGGCGGGACGTCGCCCAAATGGGGACAGTGCATGTCGTCGCCCGTCTGGGCCGCATGGGCGTGGCCGAAGCGCAGGCCCCAGCACTGGTCCGGGCTGACGAGCTCCGGACGGTGGCCGCCGCCCCACGCCGCTGCGCGCTGCAGGTAGTCGCGCGAATTGCGGTACAGGTAGACGGTGCCGCTGCTGCCGGGCAGCACCTTGGGCAGGAAGGCCGGCAACACGTTGTGCAATTCGTCCGTACGCGTCAGGCTGTCCATCGCCTGCAGCATCCGGGCGGTGACGGTGAGGCGCTCGCTGCGGGCCTGGCTGTGGCGCGCCTGGTCGGCCTGCGCGTCGGCGAGGCGGCGCGCGTGGT
>NZ_JBKYMO010000780.1:0-1863 GCF_047302915.1 Massilia sp. CT11-108
GCGCACGTGCCGTCCGCGCCGCCGCGCGCCCGCGCCGCAGCCACAGGTACAGGCCGCTGCCCAGCACGACGATCGTCGCCACGTCCAGCAGCGCCCACACGAGTTTCATGCCGGCGCCGCCGTAGTCGCCGAAGTGCAGCGGCTGCGACAGCAGCAGGGTCTTGAGGTACCACGGCAGCTCCCTGCGGTCCGTCACGGCGGCCGTCTGCGCGTCGACCAGCACCGGCTGGTACAGGCGCGACGTCAGTGCCGCGTCGCCATGCATGTACACGCCGTAGTGGTGCGGCGTCGCGAACGGCGTGCCGGGGAACGCGATGAAGCCGACGCGCATGCCGGGCGCCGCCGCTTCCGCATGGCGCACCGCCGCCTCCATCGACGCGAGCGTCACGGGCGCGGCCTGGCCCGCGTAAGGCTTCGTCATCTCGGCGATCTCCGTCACTTGCCACACCTTCAGCAGCACGTCGGCCAGCGTGTTCACGACACCCGTCGCGCCCACGACGAGCGCCCACGCGAGCGTGACGATGCCCAGCAGGTTGTGCAGGTCGAGCCATTTCAGGCGCGCCGTACGGCCCTGGCGGACGGTCCCGAATTCCAGCTTGCGCATGAACGGCGCGTACAGCACGACGCCGGACACGATGGCCACGAGCAGCAGCAATCCCATGAAGCCGAGGAACAGCTTGCCCCACACGCCTGCGAACAGGTCGACGTGCAGGTGGAAGAGGAATTGCATCACGCCGCCGCCCTCGATCGGCGGCTCGCCGACGAATTGCGCGGTGCGCGCGTCGATGGCGATGCTCTTGAAATCCGGGTCGTTCGCGTGAGCGCCCATCGTCAGGAACCACAGCGACGGTTCGTCCGGCTCCTGCGACATGTACATCATGACCTTGTCGGGATAGCGCGCCTGGCCGGCGGCAATCACGCGGTCGAGGCTCGCCGGCGCCTGCGGGGCCGACAACTGCGGCGCCTCGATGTCGTTGCCGAGCAGGTGGCCGATCTCGTGGTGATAGATCAGCGGCAGACCCGTCAGGCACAGCAGCAGCATGAAGACGGTGCAAATGAGGCTGCTCCAGGTATGGATCCAGGACCAGCGGCGGAGGTGTGCGGGAGACATGAGCGGGAAACGGGGCGGGATTGTTGCGGCTGAGGCTAAATAATAATAGTTCTCATTTACGAACGCAAGAACGCTCCGTATAATGAGAATTATTCTCATTAAACAAACAACGTTACCATGAAGTCCGCACCGTTTCCCCGCACCATCCTCACGCCGATCGCCGTCGGTGCCCTCCTCCTCGCCGCCTCGGCCTCGGCCCAGACGACCGACGACGGCATCGCCACCGTCGTGGTCACCGCGTCCGCCGACGCGTCGGCGCAGGGCCTGCCGTCCGCCTATGCCGGTGGCCAGGTGGCGCGCGGCGGGCGTCTCGGCCTGCTGGGGAACGTGGACATCATGGACGCGCCGTTCAACGCCACCAATTACACGCACGCGCTGATCCAGGACCAGCAGGCCAGGAGCGTCGCGGACGTCGTGCAGAACGATCCGTCGGTGCGCGTGGCGCGCGGCTTCGGCAACTACCAGGAGCTGTACGTGATCCGCGGCTTCGCGGTGAACTCGGACGACCTCGCGTATAACGGTTTATACGGTTTGCTGCCGCGCCAGTTCGTGGCGAGCGAGCTGCTGGAACGCGTGGAAGTGCTGCGCGGCGCGAACAGCTTCATCAACGGCGCGGCGCCGGGCGGCGGCGGCATCGGTGGCATGATCAACCTGCTGCCCAAGCGCGCGCCGAACGCGCCCCTGAACGAAGTGACGGCCGGCGTCGAATCGGGCGGCCAGGCTTACGTCGCGGCCGAAGCGGCGCGCCACGT
>NZ_JBKYMO010000781.1:0-1858 GCF_047302915.1 Massilia sp. CT11-108
TTGCTGATGTTGTCGAAGCCGATCTCCACGAGGCTCCCGGCCGCCACCAGCGGCTGCGCGAGCGCGCGCGACGTGTGGCGCGTGGACAGCTACCTCGCCACCCTGAACCTCGTGCAGGCGGGCCTCGGCTGGGCGTATCTGCCGCGCGCGCTCGCGCAGCCGCTGGTGGCGGCCGGGAGCCTCGTGGAGATCGGCTTCGACAACATCAGCAATGCGCTGCGCCTGTGGGTCGACGTCGTGTGGTCGCGCGAGCGGCCGCTGGGCCTGGGCGCGCAACGTTACGTGGACCTGATGCGCGAGGACTGGCGGATGTCATAGCCGGGTCATATTGCGTCCTTATCGTGTTGCGATTTCAATCACGCACGAAAGGACACCCAGATGATCGGATCGAACGGCCGGGCCCTCGGCGCCGTCGCAGTGGCCAGCCTGCTCGCCAGCTGCAGCTCCACGCACATCGACGAGGCGACGAAGGACGACTACGTGAAATACGCGTGGGTCGTGATGGGCGACGGCGGCAAGCCGGTCGCGCGCGCGGCCACGACGTACGGCACGTGCCCGGTGATCACGGTCGACGGCGCCGATACGCGCATGACCCTGCGCGCGGCCGCAGGCACGCCGTCGTGCGCTGCGCCGCCGCGGATTCGAAACCGTCCGCGTTCCCGCTCAACGTCTGCGAGGCGGCGGTGGCGGCGGATGCGAAAGAGGCGCACGTCGGCAGCAGGGCGCTGCCGCTGCCGAAGGCTGCGCCGCAACGCATCGTCATCCTGGCCGACACGGGCTGCCGTTTGAAGAAGGCCGACAACGCCTGGCAGTCGTGCAACGACGCCGACGCGTGGCCGCTCGCGCAGATCGCCGCAACGGCCGCGAAGCTGCGGCCGGACCTCGTCATGCACATCGGCGATTACCATTACCGCGAGAACGCCTGCCCGTCCGACATCGCCGGCTGCAAGGACAGCCCGTGGGGCTATGGCTGGGACACGTGGGAAGCGGACCTGTTCAAGCCGGCCGCGCCGCTGCTGGCCGCGGCGCCGTGGATCGTCGTGCGCGGCAACCACGAGGAATGCGCGCGCGCCGGCCAGGGCTGGTTCCGCCTGCTCGACACGCAGGCCTACGGCGCGAAGCGCACCTGCGACGATCCGGCCAACGACGCCGTCGCCAACTACACGGCGCCGTATGCCGTGCCGCTCGGGAGCGATACGCAGGTGATCGTGTTCGATTCCGCCAAGGCCGGCAAGGCGGCGCTCGCGACGACCGATCCGCAATTCCTCACGTACCAGGACGAGTTCAAGACGGTCGCCCAGCTGGCCGGCAAGGCGAAGACGACGAGCCTGTTCGTCAACCACCACCCGATCCTCGGCTACGCGCCGATCGCGGGCGGCGCGCCGGCGGGCGGCAATGCGGCGCTGCTGTCGGTGATGCGGCAGCTGAACGCGACCGCGTACTATCCGGCCGGCGTATCGCTCGCGATCCACGGCCACGTGCACGACTTCCAGGCGATCAGCTTCGCATCGAACCACCCGGCCACGTTCGTGAGCGGGAACGGCGGCGACAACCTCGACGTCGCGCTGCCCGACCCATTTCCCGCCAACGTGCCGCCGGCGCCGGGCGTGACGGTCGACCGCATCACGCACGGCAATACGTTCGGCTTCATGCTGATGGAGCGCGCGGGCAGCGGCTGGACCTACAAGGCCTACTCGAAGACGGGCACCTTGATGGCCACGTGCGCGCTGGCCAACAACCGCCTCAATTGCGACAAGGCGGGCTTCCTTGCGGGGTAAGTCAGTGATCGTCGCAGGCGTGCTGGCGGCATCCATCGCATTCGCCGGCACGCCGCAACTGCCCGCGAAGCCCTGCGCGG
>NZ_JBKYMO010000782.1:0-1854 GCF_047302915.1 Massilia sp. CT11-108
GATCCGGCCTACCCGCCCGACGGCCAGGACCTGCTGCCCGTGCTGACGGGCCAGCGCACGCCCGGCGAGCGGACGCTGTTCTGGCGCTACAAGGCGAACGCCCAGCGCGCCCTCCGTTCGGGCAATTGGAAATACCTGCGCCTGAACGGCAACGACTTCCTGTTCGACGTGGCCAATGACCAGCGCGAGCGCGCCAACCTTGTCCAGCGCCACCCGGACGTATTCGACAAGCTGAAGGGGGAATGGGAGAGCTGGAACGCGAGCATGCTGCCGATCACGCCCGACGTGCGCACGCACGGCGTGAACGGGAAGGTGCAGGCCGACCACTACCACGCGGAGGGCACCGACTGACCGGTCAGTCCTGGGCTGCGTCGTCCTTCTCGTCGCGGCCCAGCAACTCGGTGGACCACTCCTGCCAAGTACAGTTGGGGCAACGCCGCCACAACAGGATCAGGAAAAACGTCGCGCAACCGAATGCCAGCACGATCGCGTGCAACGCAAGATCCGGTTCGAGCCCATAGAGTAAATCCAGCATGGCGCACCTACCTTCCTGGCGGAATCATTCATGGCGATACCGCATGATTCCACTGTAGACCAAGCAGGAGGCCGTGTCCAGCGCACGCCGAAGGCGTGCTCAAGGCACCTCGAAAAACCGTCGCGAGCGGCAGCAATGTTGTCCGAGAAGCGCAGCTGTACGAGTAGTACAGCGAGCATCGCAGGACGACAGTGCAACGCGCAGCAGGTTTTTCGACGTGCCTGTCAAATGGGTTTCAGGAACAGTCCGACGGTGAGCGCGATGCCGATGCAGACGATGGCGACGCGCAACGCCTTCTCGTTCACGCGGTGCAGCGCCCATGCGCCCAGCAAGCCGCCGATGACGGCCCCCGCCGCCAGCACGCCGCACTGCAGCCAGTGCAGGTCGGGCGACGTCAGGAACAGGACGACGGCCGACGCATTCATCACGCCGGCGAGCACGTTTTTCGTGGCCCCGGCATTGCGCGCGGCGAGGCCCGCCATCGTCAGCGCGGCCAGCATCAGGATGCCGATGCCGCCGCCGAAATAGCCGCCGTAGACGGCGATCAGGAATTGCGCGACCGCCGTCGCCGCGGGTCCGAGGTGCACGGCGCCCGCCGCGCCGGGTTTGCGGAAGAAGCTCCCCCACGTGAACAGGGCCGTCGCGAACAGCACGAGCCACGGCACGAGCCGCGCGAACACGGCCGGCGACGTGTGCAGCAACAGCAATCCACCCGCCGCGCCGCCGGCGATGCTCAACACGAACAGCGCCCAGAACGGCAGGCCGCCTGCGCCGCTGACCAGCTTGCGGCCGGCGTATCCGGACGTGATCTGCGCGGGGAACAGCGCGACGGTGGACGTGATGTTCGCGGCGAGCGGCGACATGCCGGACACGATCAGCGCGGGCAACGTGACGAACGAGCCGCCGCCCGCCAGCGCGTTCTGCACGCCGGCCCACAGCCCGGCCAGGAAGACGAGCAGCAGCATCATGGTGCCGCTCCGTATCGATGGTCGTTGGCTGGGCGGTGTGGTGTCGGCATGGCGCGGCGGTGAGCTGGTCGGAAGCCCATCTTACACCGCGCCCCGTGCCGTCGTCAGTGGCCGCCCTTCTCGCCGTTCTTGTGACCGTGGTCGCCGCCCTTGTCCGGGCCGAAACTGCCGACCACCGCGGACTTGCCCATTGGAAAATAACTGAGGCCCACCGGCACGCTGAGGTCGATGCCGGGAAAGACCTGGCGGTAAGTCGGGGTGTACACCAACTTGATACCCAGAGCATCGTCAGTGGTGTTGGGATTCAACGCCGCGCTGTTTTTGGTCACGCTAAGCAGCCGATTCCATGCC
>NZ_JBKYMO010000783.1:0-1852 GCF_047302915.1 Massilia sp. CT11-108
CCCCCCCCCCCCCCCCCCCCCCCCCCCGCGGCGCGGGTGTCTTTTTTTTTTCTTAAACACCCACCCCCCGCGGCGCCGGCGGCGCGGGCGCGCGGCGCGGGGCCTAACCACGTCCGGCGCGCCCGGCATCTGGGCCAGCTGCAGCCACGTCACGGGCAGCATCTCGTAGCGTTCGGGCGCGCTGGGCACCGGATCGGTCACCTTGGTTGGCACGAGGCGCGTGCGGTGCAGCGGTTCGGGCGAGTCGACGATCACGGCCACCGGCTGCGGCGGCTGGGCGGGGTCGGCCTGCTCCCACAGCGCGACGACGCGCGGCGCGGTGGGCGTGCCCATCGGCCCGAGGCCCGCCGCGATCATCGCTTCATCGAGCTCGCTGCCCTGCGGCGCGTGGCTCGCGAACGTGGACGACAACGTTGCGATGCGGCCCGCCTCCACGTAGCGGTGTTCGGGGCGCGTGCCGAGGAAAGTGTTGGCGAATTCGCCCAGGGTGCCGTAGGCCGAGGTCGAGAACGAGCGGCGCAGCACGCGCTCGCCCACCGTGTTCTCGGGCGCGTCCTCGTCGACCGACTCGATGTCGACGACGTAGTCCGTGCACGGATCGAGCGGGATCGGCACCGTGACCTTGCTGTGGCGGACCATCTCGGCCTCGAAGTCCACGCACGGCTTGCCGCCATCTTCCTGAAGCACTTCGCGCACGCTTTCTTCCCACGGCGACAGCAGGCCGCCCTTCACGTCGTCCAGGGTGTCCGCGTTGATCGGGAACGGATGCGGCACCGCCGGCGTGGAGGCCGGGCGGCGGAACGACGCCGCCTTGATCCGGACCTGCAGCTTCTTGCCGTAGGCCGCGTACAGGTGGCTCACGTCGTTGGTCGCGAACACGAACGACAGCGGTTCCTGGCCGAACACGTGGCTCTCGCCTTCCTCCGGCAATGTCATCAGCACCCACGGATCGAGCTTCTTCGGTGCTTCGTCGTCGGTGCGGAAGTGGTAGACGCGGCTTTCCGTCGTCGCGTCGATGTCGTCCGTTTCCGCCGCCGTCGGACGGGCGTCCTGGTCGGAGGTCCGCACGGTCCACTCGACCTTGACCTGGTACGCCGTGTCGGGCGCCAGCAGCGCGTGGCCGCAGGCGTCGTCCGACAGCGCGGCTTCGACGGCACCGTGATTGCGCGTCGTCGTCGTCTCGTCCCAGTCGTGGCGCGCGATTTCTTCGGCGTGCATGAATTCAGCCACGGCCAGATAATAGGGACGCATCAGCAGGCGCATTTCTTCCGGCCGGATCGGATCGCGCATGCTCTGGCCGATCTCGATCGTGTGGACCTTGTTCGCGCCCTTGATCTCGACGATCACCGGCAGATATGCCTTGTTGCCCTGCGTGGACGTCGTGCCGCCCAGCGCGGACAGGTAGCCGGCCGCGAGCTGCACGTCGTCGCGCCACGGGCCCGCGGCGCTCATCCACTCGGGCGGCACGGGGCGGGTCGGCACGACGTCGGCCAACGTGACGGCCTGCCCGGCGAGCAGCGTGCCGTCCTTGGCGCGCTGGCGCACCAGCACGTTCTCCTTGCGCACGAGGGTGGACAGCACGAACAGCAGCAGCCGTCCGGCAGCGATTTCTCCGCTGTGGAGGACGATGCCGTTGAAGAGTTCCGGCGGGCGGAAGCCGAGCGCTTTCCACGCCTGCTTCACGGCCTTCTCGTCGGACGGGTTGCCGAGCGCGATCACGCGGCCGTCGTCGTTCAGCGGGCTGGCCAGCACCTTCGCTTCGCAGCGCTGCGGTTCGGTTGGCGACGTGGCCGCGGCGGCCAGGTGCACGGCGGACGTCGCGAGTTCGGCGCGCGACAGCGGCTGTCCGGCC
>NZ_JBKYMO010000784.1:0-1849 GCF_047302915.1 Massilia sp. CT11-108
CGGCGGGCACGGACGACGTCACCCGCCTGGCGCCCGCCACGCTCACGGCCCCCGGCACGGACGTGGTCCTGCAGGCGGAGCACGACCTCACCGTCACGGACGCGCTGGACGCAGCCGCCAGCGTACGCGCGACGGCGGGTAACGACATCCGCATCAACGCCCGGGTGAGCGCGGGCGGCGACCTCGATTTCCGCGCGCAGAATGCGTTCACGCTGGGCGCGAACGGCCTGCTCAAGACCGGGAACTACATCGATGTCAGCGCCGACCGGATCACGCTGGCCGGCGGCATCGAAGGCACCAGCCAGTTGCCGATCCTGACCCTGACGTCGGCCGATCCGGGCCGCGCCATCAGCATCGGCACGGGGACGGGCAGCACGGGTGCGCTGGCGCTGGACGCCGCATCCCTGCAGCGCCTGAGCAGCAACCTGTTCGAGATCAACGTGGGCAACAGCGCGCACAAGGGCACCGTGTCCGTCGACAGCGCGCTCTCCGCGGCGGCCAACGTGGTGCTGGAAAACGCCGGCGACATCCATATCGGCGCACCCGTCGACCTGACCGCGAACGCGGCCAGCCGCTTCATCGCGAGCCAGTACGCGCCGGGTGGCAGGATCGACGTCGCGGGCAGCGTGAAGGCAGCGAAATCCGTGCTGCTGCAGGGCGACTGGCTCGGGATCGGCGCGACCGTGTCCGCCGACAAGGTCACGCTGCAGCCCAACAGCGCGGGCACGCACATCGGCATCGGCGGCACGGGCCAGTCCGACGGCTTCATGATCGGCCAGGCGGCCCTGTCCAATGTGCAGACGAACGATCTCACGATCGGCGGGCTGGCCGGCGGCTGGGGCGGCATCGACGTCGACGGCGCCGCGAGCTTCGCGGGCGCGAAGCTGACCCTCGATGCGGGCGCCGGCGAGCTGGCGATCAAGGACGCGTTGGGCGCGACCGGCACGTTGGCGTTGACGTCGACCGCGGGCATCTATGAGCAGAATAGCGGCACCGTCAGGGCGGGCAACGTGGCGCTGCGCGGCGGCCAGGTGATTCTCACCGGCGCCAACGAGATCGGCACGCTGTCCGGCAGTGCGAGCGGCGCCCCGTTCCACGTCGTGAACCGGGGCGCCCTGCGCATCGGCACCGTCGACGGCATGAGCGGCATCGCCGCGCCCAACGCCAGCGTGCAAGTCATTACCGGCGGTCTCCTGACGCTCGATGCCGGCATCACCGGCGCCGACGCGACCCTGGACGCGGCGGGCATCGCAGGCAGCGGCCTGCTGCAGGCCGGCACGCTGACGCTGAAGTCCAGCGCCGGCATCGGCACCACGACGAGCCCGCTCAAGACAAGCACCGGTATCCTGACGGCGTCCAACCAGGGCACGGGCAGCCAGCCGATCAACATCGCCAACACGGGTTTCCTCGAGCTGCGCCGGGCCGTGCAGGACGGTGAGGGCAATGCTGGCGCGATCGCCATCGACAGCGTGGGCGGCATGGTCGTGCCCGCGTTCGTCGAGACCAACGGCGCCGGCGAAGTACGGACCAACAGCGGCGACATCAGCCTCACGACGCACAGCCCGCTGACCATCGATGGCCGCGTGGCGACGACGAGCGGCAACGTGCGCCTCTTCGCCGACAATGGCGGCGTCCTCAAGATCAGCGACAGCGCCAACGTGATGTCGGTCACCGGCAACGTCACCATCACGGCAGGCACCACGGAGATCGCGCCGAACAGGGTCACGGGCGCGCACGTCGACATCATCGCCACGAACGATGGCACGACGACGCCGACCCCGACGCCAACGCCGACACTCGACGCCTGCCTCGCCGACCGCAGCGCGGCCGGCTGCGCTCCCGTGCTGGC
>NZ_JBKYMO010000785.1:0-1848 GCF_047302915.1 Massilia sp. CT11-108
CCCCCCCCCCCCCCCCCCCCCCCCCCCCCCCCCCCCCCCCCCCCCCCCCCCCCCCCCCCCCCCCCCCCCCCCGCGCCATGTCCTTCTCGCGCATGCGGGCGTTCAGGCGCGGGTGCGCGCGGCACGCGCCAGCCCTGCTCCATGTTGCGTGCGATGGCCCCGCGCATCCCCGTCAGCGGCACCGTCGCGGGTACGGTCACGGCATCCATGGCCTACCCCTCGATCCGCGCCAGCACGGTGTGGCGGCCGAACGTGTCGCCGGCGGCGACCTCGATGGCGGCCAGGCGGCCGGCGGCGGGCGCCGTCACCTCGTGCGTCGTTTTGACCAGTTCCGCGACGACGAGCGTCTGGCCCGCCGTCACGGGCTGGCCCACCTCGACCTGCCAGTCCTGCAGCAGGGCTTCGGTGCCCTCTTCCACATCGTCCCAGACGCCACCGTCCAGTTTCACGTCGATCATGCTTGTGCTCCTTGTTGAAGTTGATGAATGGGTTGCGCGCGCATCAGGCCGCGCACGGCGTCGACGATGGTGTCCACCTGCGGAATGACGGCCTGCTCGAGCGGGCGGCTGAACGGGATCGGCACGTCGGGCACCGCGAGGCGTTTTACCGGCGCGCGCAGCTGGATGGTGTCGAGGTGTTCGGCGACGAGCGCGGCGATCTCGCCGGACAGGCCGAAGCTCAGGTAGTCTTCGTCGGCGATCAGCACGCGGCCCGTCCTGGCGACGGACGCCAGCACGCCGGCGCGGTCGAGCGGGACGATGGTGCGCAGGTCCAGCACCTCGACGGAGATGCCCTCCGCGGCCAGCTGCTCGGCCGCGATGGCGGCCTTCTGCACCATCTGGCTCAGCGTGACGATGGTGACGTCGCTGCCCTCGCGCACGATGCGCGACTCGCCGAACGGGATCGCATAGGCTTCCTCGGGCACGGCGTTCGTGCTGCCCTCGAAGTAGGACATCCACGACAGGCCCATGATCCCCTTGTGGTAGCAGAACACGACCGGGTTGTCGTCGCGGATCGCCTGGACCATGAGGCCTTTCGCGTCGTACGCATTGGACGGCACGACGACTTTCAGGCCGGGCATGTGGGCGAAGCTCGCGTACAGGCATTGCGAGTGCTGGGCCGCGTCGTTGTAGCCGCCGCCGATGCCGGTCGTGATCACCACCGGCAGTTTCAGTGCGCCGCCGGACATGTACGAATTCTTCGCCATGTGGTTGTAGATCTGGTCGAAGCAGACCCCGAAGAAGTCGACGAACATCAGTTCCGCGATGGGACGCAACCCGTCCGCGGCGGCGCCCACGGCCGCGCCCATGAACGCGGTTTCCGAGATCGGCGTTTCCATGATGCGCTCGGGACCGAAGCGGTCGAGCAGGCCCGTGGTGGCCGAAAAGATGCCGCCGTACTTGCCGATGTCCTCGCCCATCACGAACACCGACGGGTCGCGCTCCATTTCCTGGCCGATGGCTTCGGCGATGGCCTGCGCCATGGTGAGCGTGCGCACGGCGCCTTTGCTATTGCTTTGCATTGTCTGTCTCCTTGTTCATTCGGCAAATACGTGTTTCAGGGCGTCCTGCGGATCCGGGTACGGGCTGTTGCGGCCGAACGCGAATGCCGCCTCGATGCGGCCGGCGACGGCCAGGCGCAGGTCGCGGTCCTGCGCGTCGTCGATCAGGCCTTCCGCACGCAGGCGCGCACCGAGGCGCACGATCGGATCGTCCTGGCGCAGCGCGGCGCTTTCGCCTTTCGGCCGGTAGGTCTCGGGGTCGCCCTGGAAGTGGCCGAAGTAGCGGTCCGTCTTGACTTCGATGAGGGTCGGGCCTTCGCCGCGGCGCGCGCGGGGCCGGCTACGGC
>NZ_JBKYMO010000786.1:0-1838 GCF_047302915.1 Massilia sp. CT11-108
CCGCCGCGACGACGCCGACGAGGCGGCCCGGCGTCAGCGCGCGCGCCGTCTCGGCCAATGCGGCATAGGCGGCCGTGTTGTGGGCGTAGTCGAAGATGACGGTGACGCCGTCGACGTCGAACACGTTCGAGCGCAGCGGGTTGTGCTTCCAGTCGGAGAGGAACGTGCGCAGGCCGGCCGCGATCTCGATGTTGCCGAAGCCCGTCGCGCTGAGCGCGGCGGCGGCGGCCAGCGCGTTGGCGATGTTGTAGCGCGCCGCGCCCTTCATCGTGCAGGGCATCGTGCGCACGTCCAGCAGCGCGTCGTGGCGCGTGCCGGTCGCCAGCACGATCATGTTGTCTTCCAGGTAGACGCCGCGGCCGCCGTTTTCCAGGTGGCGCAGCAGGACAGGGTTGTCCGCGTCGAGCGCGAAGTACAGGATTTCCACGCCATGCGCCAGCTCGGACGACATCGCGACGCAATGGTCGTCCTCCGCGTTCAGCACGACGGCGCGGCGCGCGCGCTCGGCAATCACGAATTTCACGCGCGCGAGTTCCTCGACCGTGTCGATGCCGTCCAGGCCCAGGTGGTCGGCCGACACGTTCAGCACGACGGCGACGTCGCAGCGGTCGAACGCGAGGCCGCGTTTCAGGATGCCGCCGCGCGCCGTCTCCAGCACGGCGAAGTCGACGTCCGGCGAGGCAAGGACGGTGCGCGCCGAACGGTAGCCCGTGCAATCCCCTTTCACGATCCGTTCGCCGTCGATGTACACGCCTTCCGTCGTCGTCACGCCCGTGCGCAGGCCCGCGAGGCGCGTCGCGTGCGCGATCATGAGGCTCGTCGTCGTCTTGCCGTTCGTGCCCGTCACGGCGACGACGGGAATACGGCCGTCGTCCGCGCCGAACAGCGCATCGACGATGGCGGCGCCCGCGTCGCGCGGCGTGCCGCGGCTCGGGTACTGGTGCATGCGGATGCCCGGCGCCGCATTGACTTCGATGATGCCGCCTTTCTGTTCGCGCAGCGGGCGCGCGATGTCCTGGCAGACGATGTCGATGCCGGCCACGTCCAGGCCGATGGTGCGCGCGGCGCGGATGCAGATGTCACGGGTTTCTTCCGGCAGCAGGTCCGTCACGTCCTCGGCAGTGCCGCCGGTGGACAGGTTGGCGTTGCCGCGCAGGTCGACCACGCTGCCTTCCGCGGGGACCGAGTCCAGGTCATGACCCTGGCGCGCCAGCACCTGCAGCGCGAGGTCGTCCAGCGGGATCGTCGTGAGGATGTTCGTGTGGCCGTCGCCGCGCGCGGGGTTGCGGTTTTCGATCTCGACCAGTTCGCGCACCGTCGACACGCCGTCCCCGGTCACGTGCGGCGGCCGGCGCCATGACGCGGCGGCCACCTTGTGGCCCGTGACGAGCACGCGGTAGTCGCGGCCGTGCAGGAATTCCTCGACGATGACGTGGCGCCCGTACTTGCGGGCGAATTCGAACGCGCGCGCGATCTCGTCCTGGGTCGCGCAGTTGACCGTCACGCCCTTGCCCTGGTTCGCGTCCAGCGGCTTCACCGTCACCGGACCCTTGATGCGGCGCGCCTCGCGCAGTGCCTGTTCGAGCGTGGTGACCGTGGAACCAGCCGGCACGGGCACGCCGGCCTGGTCGAGCAGCGTCTTCGTCAGCTGCTTGTCGCTGGCGATGCCGACGGCCACGTGGTTCGTCGCGCCCGTGATCGTCGCCTGCAGGCGCTTCTGGCGGCTGCCCCAGCCCAGCTGGAACAGATTCGCTTCCTCGATCAGGCGCAGGCTCGGGATGCCGCGCCGGTGCGCGGCCGCCAGCACGGCCGCGGTGCTCGTGCCGATGGCGTGGCGG
>NZ_JBKYMO010000787.1:0-1833 GCF_047302915.1 Massilia sp. CT11-108
ATCGGCATAGGGGCGGCCAGTTGTCTGGCCGGTCCCCTGCCACACCACCCGGCGTGCGGGTCCGCACCGGGCGGTTCGAGTAGTTGAGGTTAGGTGAGGCGTGGCATGCCAAGACGGTCGAAGTAGGCAATCGTTAGCGCATTGTTCAAGGCAAACTTGCTGTTATGCCACCAGCGACGGCTGTTTCTTGCCACCAGCAGTGCAACGTTCGGTTTTGCCCCTAGCTTCAGCAGTTCACGGTAGATCGTCGTCCCTCGCTTCCAGTGCTTGAGGTGAAGTGCTCGCATCCGGTGCCGCATCCATTCATCCAGCCTGTTTAGGACCTTTGGGGTTTGCGCCAGACCGAAGTAGCCTTTCCATCCCAGCACATAAGAGCGCAGGCTTTCAATCACCTGCATGATGCTGCGTCCGCCGGACCGGCGGGTGAGTTCTCTGATCTTTTGCCGAAACGCCTCCTGCGCCTTCTTCGACACCGCACGTTTTACCTCGCCTTTTCCGGTCATATAAAGCTCGTAGCCGAGAAATTTGCGGCCAAACGCCTGGCTTACCGCACTTTTCGATTCGTTGATCTTCAAGTGCAGCTTGTCATATTGACGCTTGAGCAGAGCCATCACCCGCTCGCCTGCCTTCTGGCTGCGCACGTACACGTTGCAGTCATCGGCATAGCGGGCGAAGCGGTGTCCCCGTCGCTCCAGCTCACGATCCACCTCGTCGAGAAGCACATTGGCCAGTAGCGGAGAAAGCGGACCGCCTTGCGGCGTCCCTTCTCCCCGCTCGAGCACCACGCCGCCATTCATGATGCCCGCGTTCAGGTAGGCGCGCACTAGCCGGATGATTCCGGCGTCCTTCACGCGTTTCCCTAGACGGTCGATCAGAATGTCGTGGTTGACTCGATCGAAGAACTTCGACAGATCGACGTCGACCACGGTGCGGTAGCCCTGCTGCACGTACCACTGTGCTGCAAGCACGGCATCTCGCGCACGACGGCCGGGCCGGAACCCGTGGCTGTGTTCACTAAAAGTGGGATCGATCAGGGGTTGCAGCACCTGCAACAGCGCCTGCTGAATCAAACGGTCGGTCACGGTGGGTATCCCCAGTTCACGCTCGCTCCCGTCCGGCTTCGGTATGCCGACGCGCCGTACCGGCATGGGCCGGTACGTGCCTTCCATCAGTTGCTGCCTGATGGTGGGCCAAGCGTGCTTCAGGCGTTGTCCGGTTTGGGCAATGTCCAGACCGTCGGCGCCTGCGGCTCCCTTGTTCGCCTTCACGCGTTTCCACGCGCGTTGCATGTTCTCCCTCGCGAGCGCTTGCGTGAGCAAGTCTCGCCCTGTGCCTTCCAGTCCCTGTCGCGGGAGCCGTGTTTCATCGCTGGACGCTTGGGACGGGGCTTCACCCCGCCTTGCCGCGACCCGCCCCGCTTTTGCGGGCATCTGATGCCGTACACAGTTCATCGACACGTTGTTGGACACTCCTACTCGTTCGGCCCTTCGCTGAAAAAAAAAAAAAACTCAGCTACTACGGCCTCTGCTGACTTCTCGCTCCGATTTTTTTTTTCGTCGCCCTTTCAGGCGTGAGGCGAGATCTCCCCAGGTAAGAACGCACTCCTTCCCTGCACAACCGCCGGATCTACGCCGCTTCGCCTTGACCACAAGAGCTTCGCGGTTTTTGGCCCGCTCGCCCTGCTCGGCAGCGCCTTGTATCCGATTCTTGTTCATCGGCTCGCAGTTTCGCTCCACGCTTCCTCCCCACAGTCGGTCGCCCTCGTGCAGTTGCGCTTCGCTTCGCTCGCTGTGGTCAGCTCGCGGCGGGACTTCCACCCACAAGAGTGCGCCC
>NZ_JBKYMO010000788.1:0-1825 GCF_047302915.1 Massilia sp. CT11-108
GACGAACTGATCGCCGCGCGCACGGCGGCGATCAGTTCGTCCGCGCTCTCGCTGAGGAAGTCCTTCAGGCCCAGCTTGGGTTTCGTGATGATGGACACGGCGCCCGCCGCGAGCGCGGCCATCGTCGTCTCCGCGCCTTTTTCCGTCAGCGTCGAGCAGATGACGACGGGCGTGGGCCGCTCCGCCATGATCTTGCGAAGAAACGTGATGCCGTCCATGCGCGGCATCTCCACGTCCAGCAGGATCACGTCGGGCCAGGCCTGCTTCATGCGCTCGATGGCGAGCAGCGGGTCGGCCACGGCGTGCAGCAGGCGGATGCCGGGCGCGGATTCCAGCACCGCGCCGACGACCTTGCGCACGACGGCCGAGTCGTCGACCACCATCACATCGATTGTTTTCATGCCGATTAGGGTAGACGGTAGACGGAAGGGATCACGGCACGGAGAACGTCGCCCATCTCCTGCAGGCTTTCCGAGTGGCCGATGAACAGATGGCCGCCCGGCTTGACGCGTTGCATGATGCGCGTGACGACCTGGCGCTTGGTGTCGCCGTTAAAGTAGATCATCACGTTGCGCAGGAAGACGAGGTCGTAGGTGCCCAGGTCGCCGGGCAGCGCCGTGTTCAGGTTCACCTGGCGGAACTGCACGCGCTCGCGCAGGCCGCGTTCCACGAGCAGCGTGCCGTGCTGGTCGCGGATGCCCTTCAGGCAGTAGCGGCGCAGGTAGTCCTGCGGCACGTGGGTCGCGCGTTCCATCGGATAGTGGCCGGTGCGGGCGCGCTCGAGCACGCGCGTGCTGATGTCGGAGGCCACGACTTCCCACGGCGCCGATCCCAGCACGTCGGCCAGCACCATCGCGATGCTGTACGGTTCCTCGCCGGACGAGCAGGCCGCGCTCCATACGCGGAACGGCGCATTCGCCCGCAGCGACGGGCGCGCCGCTGCGGCCGCTTCGCGCAGCAGCTCGAAGTGGCGCGCTTCGCGGAAGAAATAGGTCTCGTTCGTCGTCAGCAGGTCGACGGCCAGCTGCACCTCGTCCTTGTGCGCGCCGTCCGTCAGCAGCCGGAAATAGGCGTCGTACGACGGCAGGCCGAAATGCTGCAGGCGCTTGGCGAGGCGGCCGCTGACCAGCGCCTTCTTCGAATCGGACATCGAGATGCCGGCGATGTCGAAGATGAAGCGCTGGAAGCGCGCGAACTCGCCCTGGCTGATCGCACAGTTCTGCATGGCGCTCAGGCGGCGAGGGCGTCGGCGCCGGCCAGGTCGGGCAGGCCGTCCAGCGCCAGCACCTGCTGCACGTTCAGCAGGATGACGAACTTGCCGTTCACCTTGCCCATGCCGGCGATGAAGTCGCCGCGGATGCGAGTACCGAACGACGGCGCCGGTTCGATGTCGGCGGCCGCGATGTCCAGCACGGCGCTGACGGCATCGACGACGACGCCCGTCAGCTGGCGCTCGCCGTCGTGTTCCAGCTCGACGATGACGATGCACGTGCGCTTGCCCGCCACGGATTGCGGCCGGCCGAAGCGGGCCGCGAGGTCCATCACGGGCACGACGGCGCCGCGCAGGTTGATGACGCCGCGGATCGCGTCCGGCATCATCGGTACTTCCGTGAGGCCGGAGAACTCGATGATCTCCTTGACGGCCATGATGCCGATGCCGAAGGCTTCGCCGCCCAGCATGAAAGTGAGGTATTGGGCGGATTGGCCGTCCGCGTGCGTTGCCTGGTTCGTGTGCGTCATACGGTCACCGTGGATCAGAAATGGGTGAAACTGGCTTCGTCGGGCGCGGCCTGGGTGGGCGCGCCGCCGGCCAAGCGCACGACGC
>NZ_JBKYMO010000789.1:0-1821 GCF_047302915.1 Massilia sp. CT11-108
CGACGGCGGGGCACCGGGGACGCGGCCGCCGGCCAGGTCCGCGCCGTGGCAGCCGGTGCACGTGGCGGCGACATAGGCGCCATACGCCGGCGTGACGGCGGCCGGCATGGCCTGCGGCGGCGCGAGGGCGTGGTCGATCTTTTCGGACGCATCCTTGATCACGCCGAACGCGTACAGCGCCTTCACGGGCACCGGCACGTCGATGACGGCCTTCACGCCGGACACGGGGCGCATCTGTTCCAGGAAGGCGACGAGGGCGGCCATGTCTTCGTCGCTGAGGCGGCTGTAATCCTCGCTGGGCATGATCATGACGGGATTGCCGTTCGGCTTGACGCCATGGCGCACGGTGCGCACCCAGTCGATCACGCGGTAGCGCGCCGTGGTGCCGTTCGGGCCCGCCGTGATGTTGGGGGCGACGACGAGCATGCCGCCGTCGCGCACGACCGTCCGGCCGGCGCCGTCCGCACCATGGCATTCGGCGCAGCCGCGCGTGTTGTACAGGTAGCGGCCGTGGTCGACGCGGGCGACGTCGGGCACGACGTCGAGCGGACGCACCTGCAACGCGATGCTGCGCGCCATCTTGCGTTCCCCCAGCACCTTGCCGACGCCGGCCGTGGCGACCCCCAGCAGGGCGAGTGCCGCCAATGCGATGCTCGTGCGCTTGACCCATTTGCTCACCATGACTCTCTCTCCTTGTTGGACGAACGGCAACACGAGGAATCTAGCACTGCCGTTTTTGGCCGGATACTGGTTGAAATGCTAAGCACGGCCAAGGAGACGTGATGAGGCATGCATCAAGCATGCGTCATTGATTTATTGGGTAGTGAAGTTGGTGAGCCACTGCAGGTTGGCGTCCTTGCTCCAGTTCGCCGTGCCGTTGTTCCTGTTACCGTCCAGGCTGTTCTGGCTGCCGCAGCAGCCGCCGGATGCGCGCACATGAAAATTATCAGATATATTTTCCCACTGTTAATTTCTGCATGTGCTATTGATCCGGCTGCAACTAACGATTACACCGGACTCGGTCATAGTGAAGTCGCGACACAACTACAACATTCGCTTTTTTGGGTGAGGTGGCCGTGGATCATACGATTGGAAATCTGGTCAATTCTCCTCGAGTCGTGAATCAAGTCGACCGCCGCAAAGCCTTGGAGGAACTGGGTTTTATTTGCCCGTCCGCGACCGATACACCGTGTTCCTACGACGGAAGTGCAAAATCGACCATCGTAAGCGCGGATCGAAAAGACACGACAAGATTCGTCACTAAAGTGCATATTCAAGCACGGTTGAGCGATCGTGTGGTTAAGGTGGAAAGCCACATTTCAAAAACTGATTTTTAAGCGAGGCATGCCGGGATACTGAGCTTCTTGTCATCCCGCGCCAAGAAGAGGCGTAGTTGAAAAGCAAGCCCCCCGCCACAACTTACGGGACATTCAACTATCCAACCGATCCAGGAGCAAGCTCGTGGAATACAAGGACTATTACCAGACGCTTGGTGTCGAGAAGACCGCGACCCAGGACGACATCAAGAAGGCTTACCGCAAGCTGGTGCGGCAGTACCACCCCGACGTCAGCAAGCACAAGGACGCGGACGCGAAGACCAAGGAAATCAACGAGGCCTACGACGTGCTGGGCGACGCCGAAAAGCGTGCGGCCTACGACGAACTGGGCCGCGGGCACCGACCCGGCCAGGGCTTCCAGCCGCCGCCGGACTGGGGCACGCAGTTCGATTTCGGCGGTGCCGGCGGGGACGATTTCTTCAACGACCTGTTCGCCCACGTGGGCCGGCGTTCGCGCGCGGGCGGGGGCGCGCACGCGGGCGGC
>NZ_JBKYMO010000790.1:0-1818 GCF_047302915.1 Massilia sp. CT11-108
CTGATGCGCAGCCGGCCGCGCGGCCGGCTGCGCATCAGCGCCCCGCTGCTGTTCTCGCAGACGGCGATGGGCATGCTGGCCGCAGGCTTCGCGCGGGCGTATCCCGACGTGCGGCTGGAGGTGACGACGGAAGACCGGCCCGTGGACATGGTCGAGGAAGGCTACGACCTCGTCATCCGCGTGAATCCCGATCCGGACGAGAACCTCGTCGGCCGCATCTTCCTGCGCGACCGGCTCGTCGTCGTGGCGGCACCGCATCTGGCGCGGCCGGCCGGTGGGGCACCCGTTCCCGCCGTCGTGCGGCCCGTGGGCGACCAGGCGGCGTGGCAGGTGGCGGGCCAGCCGGACATCGCGATCGACCCGGTCTTGCGCCTGTCGTCGCTCGTGATGGTGCGCGACGCGGTGCGGGCGGGCGTCGGTGCGGGCTGCTTGCCCGCGTCGGTCGTCAGCCACGATCTCGCGGCCGGGCGGCTGGTGCGCTGGGGCGACGTGGCCGGGCCCGAGATCGCGCTGTGGGCGTTGTACCCGTCGCGCAGGCTGCTGAGCGCGCGCGTGTCGGCGTTCCTCGATTATTTGAAAGCGGCGTTTCCGAAAGGGACGCCGGACGAGCTGGCGGCCTGTCTCGCGCCGTGATCAGCGCACGCGCCTCGGCGCCACGCCTTCGTTCGTCATGACCACGGGCCGGATCGTGCCGTCGTCGTTGAAGTCGAGGCGCTCGACGGCCAGCTCGCG
This sequence comes from Massilia sp. CT11-108, assembly GCF_047302915.1. Taxonomy (NCBI): domain Bacteria; kingdom Pseudomonadati; phylum Pseudomonadota; class Betaproteobacteria; order Burkholderiales; family Oxalobacteraceae; genus Massilia; species Massilia sp. CT11-108. The sequence goes on from NZ_JBKYMO010000790.1 coordinate 733, forward strand.
ATGGTTGCCGTCGGTTTCGCCCAGCGGGCGGCGGTGGTAGGCGATGTACCACTCGTCGGTGCCGGGCACGTTGACGATCGAATGGTGGCCCGCGCCGCGCGCGATCTTGCCGTCCTGCGCGAGGATCGTGCCGACGCGCTTGAACGGTCCGAACGGCGACGGGCCCATCGCATACGCGACGCGGTAGTCCGGCCCGGTCCACTCCCCTTCCGACCACATGAAGTAGTACACGCCACGGCGCTTGGCCATGAACGGGCCTTCCACGTAGTCCGGATCGGGCGTGATGTCCTTGTACGTCGTCCCGTCCGGGAACGGCACGACACCGAGCAGGTCCGGCGCGAGTTTCACGACGTTGGCGTGCTTCCAGCCGCCGTAGACCATGTACGCCTGGCCGTCGTCGTCCTTGAACACCATCGGGTCGATCGGCTGCGCGCCGTTGTGGATCCGGCCGATCAACGGCTTGCCGAGTGCATCCTTGAACGGACCTTCGGGCCGGTCGCCGATGGCCACGCCGATGCCGCCCAGCTGGTCGTTGCCCTTGATGTCGTTCGCGCCGAAGAACAGGTAGTACTTGCCGTCGTGCGCGATGGCCGACGGCGCCCACACGGCATACGCGGCCCAGGCCACGTGCGCGACGTCGAGCACGCGCTCGTGCCGCGTCCAGTGCACGAGGTCGCGCGACGAGAAGGCGTCGAGGAACGTCTGCTTCAGGAACGGCGCCCAGATCAGGTCCGAGCGTGCGCGCATCCGCTGCTGGTCCGGCGTGAAGGCCGTCGGTCTCGCAGGTCGTTCGTAGTCCGCGGAATACGTCGGATAGATCCAGTACGTGTCGTCGAAGAGGCGGATCTCCGGATCGGCATACCAGCCCTTGACGATCGGGTTGGCCGCCTGCGCGTTCAGCGCGACGGCGGCGGCCGCGGCCAGCAAGGCGCGCTTCATCGCGGCAGCGTGAAGCGGAACGTGGGTTCGATGCCGCGCGCGTGCAGGACGCGGACGATGTCTTCCAGCGTCGCGTCCTTCAGCAGCAGGCCGTCGGCGGCGGGAGGCGGCGGCGCGGCGGCGGGTGCCCCCGGGGGTGTATTATAA
>NZ_JBKYMO010000791.1:0-1815 GCF_047302915.1 Massilia sp. CT11-108
CGGGCATCGACGCCCTCGTCAAGGACGCCCTGCGCCGCAACACGTACGACGCCGCCACCGGCACCCTGACCTTGAGCGCCGAGCGCACCGCCGCCATCGCGGCCGTCGCCAGCCATTACGCGGGCCTGTTCGGCACCGATCCGAAGCTCGACAAGCTGCGCGAGCAGTACGCGATGAGCGCCGGCTCCCTGCCCGCCGCGGACGACCGCACCGCGCTGACCGGCTTCTTCTTCTGGTCGTCCTGGGCGGCCGCCACCGACCGTCCGGGCGAAACCGCGCTGTCGTACACGAGCAACTGGCCGCACGAGCCCCTCGTCGGCAACACCCCGACGGCCGGCGCCGGCATCTGGTCGGTCGCCAGCATCATCGTCATGATCGGCGCCATCGCCGGCATGGTGTTCTTCCACTCCACGCAGCCAGAAGAAGCCGATCCGAAGCCGCCCAAGGACGATCCGCTGTTCAAGCTGAAGGCCACGCCGTCGATGAAGGCCACGCGCAAGTACTTCGCCGTCGTCGTCGCGCTGATCCTCGCCCAGGTCGGCATGGGCGTGATCACCGCGCACTACTCGGTCGAAGGCCACAGCTTCTTCGGCATCCCGCTGGGCGACATCCTGCCGTTCACGATCAGCCGCACGATCCACACCCAGTTCGCCGTGCTGTGGATCGCCACCGCGTGGCTCGCGACGGGCCTGTACATCGCGCCCGCCATCTCCGGCCATGAGCCGAAGTTCCAGGCGCTGGGCGTGAACGTGCTGTTCTACGCGCTGCTGTTCATCGTCGCCGGCTCGACCGCGTGCGGCTGGCTCGGCACGCTGCAGCACCGCGGCGTCGACTTCAGCTTCTGGCTCGGCAACCAGGGCCTGGAATTCACCAGCATGGGCCGCGTGTGGCAATACCTGCTGTTCGTCGGCCTGCTGTTCTGGGCCTTCCTGCTGGGCCGCGGCCTGTGGCCCGCGCTGCGCAAGCCGTCCGAGAGCCGCGGCCTGATCGCCATGGTGTTCCTCGCGGCCGTCTGCATCGGCGGCTTCTACGCCACGTCGCTGACCTGGGGCCAGCATACGCACTACGCCATGGTCGAGTACTGGAGGTGGTGGCTCGTGCACCTGTGGGTCGAAGGCTTCTTCGAGGTGTTCGCCACGGCCGTCATCGCCCTGCTGTTTACCCGCCTGGGCCTGATCCGCGCGGCCAGCGCCAACGCCGCCATCGTGCTGGAGACCATCGTGTTCCTGTTCGGCGGCATCCTCGGCACCCTGCACCACCTGTATTTCACCGGCACGCCGACGGCCGTGATCGCGATCGGCGCCATGTTCTCGGCGCTGGAAGTGGTGCCGCTGTCGATGATCGGCATCGAGGCCTACCGCAACTACCAGCGCATGAAGGCCGCGCCGTGGGTGGCGAGCTACCGCTGGGCGATCCTGTGCTTCATCGCCGTCGGCTTCTGGAACACCGTCGGCGCGGGCCTGCTGGGCTTCTCGATCAACACCCCGATCGCGCTGTACTACATGCAGGGCCTGAACATGACGGCCGCGCACGGCCACGCCGCGCTGTTCGGCGTGTACGGCATGCTGGGCGTGGGCCTGATGCTGTTCTGCCTGCGCGGCCTGACGGACCGCCTGGCCTGGTCGGACGCCCTCCTCAAGCCGATGTTCTGGCTGCTGAACATCGGCCTCGCGATGATGGTGTTCATGGCGCTCGTCCCGGCCGGCATCTACCAGGCCTGGGCCAGCATCTCGAAGGGCATGTGGTTCGCGCGCTCGCCGGAAGTGATCCACTCCCCGTTCATGGAGAACATGGTGTGGCTGCGCGTGCCGGGCG
>NZ_JBKYMO010000792.1:0-1814 GCF_047302915.1 Massilia sp. CT11-108
CCACGGTGAGGTAAGCAGGAGCGGAAGCGGCGCCGGCCAGCGCGGGCTGTTCCAGCGCGGGCGTCAGCGCCTCGGACAGCATCAGCGCGGCGACCAGCCACGGATCCGTGTGCCCGCGCGGCTTCGCCCCCCGCTGCCAGCGCTCCAGCGCATGGCGTGCCGGGACGGCGCACGATCCATCGCGGCTGCCGGCGCAGTCTTGCAGCGTTGCGACCCAGTCGACGAAGGCGTACTGTCCGCGCAGGGGCTCCGGCTTGGCCTCGTCCATCAGCACGGACCAGTCGCCCAGGCGGTCGAGCGCGTACGGGTCGTGCGCGGGATCATCCAGGTAGCGGTTCAATTCATCGAGGCGGTTTTCGGGCGTCAGCCGCACGCGCATGGACCGCAGCAGCGCGCGGGCCGGTTCGTGCATGGGCTGCAGCGATGCGTCGGCCACGATGGCGGCGCCGCGCTTGTCGAGAAGCTGCGCCTGGCGCTCGCGTTCATTGCGCGGCGTCTGCGGCACGGCAGCGACGGCGCGCCGGACTTCCGAGCGCAAAGCGAGATATGCGCCGAGACCCCGCATCGGATGGCCGGCCGTCGCGCCGATCTGGTCGAACAGCGCGGTGCTCTCGGCATAGTGGGCGCCGTGGAACTGCCACGCGGCGCGCTGGTAGTCGCGCAGCTGGCGCCAGTAGGCCGGCTCCGTCGCGGGCAGCGGCTGCGGCGCGACGATGTCGGGCAGCTTCTCGGTGCGATACGCGTAACGTGCATCCTCCGCGCGCTGGCAGGATTCGCCGACCTGGTATTGCGCGCGCAGCCACGCATCGACCCGCGCGCGGGTGGCATCCGGTCGCGCCTCCAGCTGGCGCAGGGTCGCGGCCGCGTAGGCATTGGCGGCCACCGGACAGGCCACGATCATGCGCGCCGCCGGATCGTCGATCTTGATGTTCAATACCTTGGCGGCGCGCCCGACCAGATCCGCGGACGTGTCCTCGCCGTCGACGTGGTCCCACCCGTAGCCGAACGCGCTGCCGTCGGCCCGGTCCAGGCCTTTCTCGGTGCCCAGCTTCTGCGCGACCGGCGCGCCGAGCATGATCGCGCGCCAGGCCGTGTACAGGTAGACGCGGCGCATGCCCGGCTGCAGCACGCCCAGGTCGCCGGCCTGGAAGCGCGCGTTGGGAATGTCCGGCTTCGTGTAAGCCTTGAACATCGTGTAGCTGGGACCATAGTCGCCGCTGGCGAACGCGTTCGCCGCGACGGCGGCGATGGCGGCACAGGCAAGCAGGTATTTCATCGGGAATCCCTCCATCCTTTTTCGTCGAACCAGAACGTGCGCCGGTAGCGCGCCGCCACCGCGGGCGGGAGCGCTTCCTGGCGCGAAAAGCCGGCACTGCCCGCGCGGCACAGCGGATGCAGCACGTCGGGCCGCGTCGCCACGATGCCGCGCAGCGCCTCGTTGTCGCGGCCCATGCGGAAGAACATCGGCACCACTTCGTCCGCCTCCAACCCGTCCAGCCAGGCCGGCGCACGGCACCACCAGCCGAGCGCCGTGACGCTCAGCCGCATATCGCCCGGCAGCGCGGCGCGGATGCGGTGCACGAGGTCGCGGTAGTCGGCGCGCTGCGACGGCCGTGCTTCCAGGTCCAGCTGCACCCAGCCCGACGTCGATGCGCGTGCGGCACTGTGCATGGCGGCGAGCACGGTGCTTTCCGCGGGCTTCAAACCCGCCGGGGGATGCAGCGGGTCGATCTCGACGTGCACGACGGGGATCACGCGCGTCCCGCGCGCCAGCGCGCGCGGACGTGCGGCCGCCCGCACGGGCACCGGGGCGG
>NZ_JBKYMO010000793.1:0-1810 GCF_047302915.1 Massilia sp. CT11-108
GGCCGCGCGGTTGAAGCAGAAGCGCCACGGCAGCCGCTCCCCACCGAGCCAGCGGCACAGCGCGACGACGGCCGTCATGTGCATCTCGACCAGCGCGGGACGCAGCCCCGGCGCGCCGTGGCTGTCCACCCAGTACAGCAGCGCGACGTCGCCCCACGTCTCCAGGCGCGGACGCAGCAGGGGCGTGAGGCGCGCATGCCAGCGGCACAGCGTCTCGAGGAGCGTGCGCAACGTGGGCGCCTGCACGAGCGCGTGGCTGGCCGCGCCGTCGTGGCCGGGCAGCAGTTGCTGGCCCAGCATGAACGATGTGTCAGGGCTCTCCAGCGCGCGCAATGTGTTCGCGAGCAGGCGCAGGAGCTGGCTCGCCGACACCAGCGCCGCCGGGTCGAGCGCATCGGCCAGGCCCGTGTCGCGCAGCAGGACAGCGTCGTCCGCGTCGGCCGCGCGGCCGTATTCGAGCACGAGCGCCGGCTGCAGATAGCCCGGGATAGCCGGGTCGGCCGCCGCGCACCAGGCGATCACGCCGCGTCCATCCGGCGGCACAGGTCCGCCAGCAGGATGTCGGGCGCGCCGTCCGCCGGCGCGCAGTCGTGGCGCAGGCTCAATGCGACGCGGCGCTCGCCCGCGTGGTGATGCATGGCGCCGACCATCGCGCACAGGTGACGCGCGGCGTCCGCAGCCGCGTCCACGGCGAGGCCCGGCATCAGCACGGCGAAGCGGTCGCCCGCGTAGCGGCACAGCAGGTCGTCGTTGCGCAGGTTCAGCAGCAGCATGTGCGCGACGGCCTGCAGCACGCGGTCGCCTTCCGCCCTGCCGTGCTCGCGGTTGATGCGGTGGAAGCCGTCGATGTCGAGCAGGACGACGGTCCCTGTCGTGCGGCGCAGCTGTTCGCGCAGGTAGTTGGCGTCGGCCAGTTGCGTGACGCGGTCGAACGGCCGGTGGCTGCGGAACAGGCGCTCGCGCTTGCGCAGGTGGTCCGTCAGCAGCGCCTGTTCGCGGCGCCAGTAGTACAGCCCCGCCGTCAGCACGAGCATCCCGAACGGCACGAGTCCTTCCAGTGCGTTGTCCCACAGCGCGTCCTTGTCGATGCGCCAGAACTCGTCCAGGCAATCGGCCCACGAACCGAGCGTGATGCACGCAAGGCCGCCGGCCAGCAGCCGCGTCACGCGCCCGGCCGGCCGGCTCGCCAGCACGATCAGGCACCACACGAGCGCCATCAGCGCGGTGCCGCCCTCGTCGACGATGTCCATCCAGTGCCAGCTCGCGAACGGTTTTGGAGTCCCGGCGGACGCATACAGCGCGGCGAATGCGGCCATTGCGCAGGCGAAGACGATGAGCGGACGGACGAAGGCGGGCATAGCGGCGCGGTAGCGAAAATGACGGCCGAAGGTAGCGCGGGCGCATGACAGGTTGATGACAGGTGCACGGGTCTGAACGGCTCATGATGCGCAGGTCTACAGCACGCCGGGGGATGTCTGCCCGCGGGCCTGCCGGGTCAATTCGGCTCATTGCCGTGTCGTACACGCCTTGCGTGGCGTTGGACGTCACCGACCCGTCATATTCGGTGCCGAGAATGCGCCGCATTCCAACCACGTCCTGACAGAACAACAATGCGACCTCTCGATCTTCCCAAGACCTTGACAGCGCTCGGCGCGGGCCTGCTGGCCGCCGGCGGCGTCCACGCGGCCGACACCGTCGTCGTCACCGGCCAGCGCGCCAGCCTCGCGCATGCCATCGCGGCGCAGGAAAAGGCCGACAACATCGTCTCCGTCGTCAGCAGCGACGACATCGGCGGCCTGCCGGACAAGAA
>NZ_JBKYMO010000794.1:0-1807 GCF_047302915.1 Massilia sp. CT11-108
GGCAACCACAAGCCCGTGTGCACGCAACAGCCCACGGCCCGTCTCGGCGCCGCGCTGTCCATCGTGCTGGAGGCGGCACGCGACCTTCCCGCACCGGAGGCCAGGCCCGCGCCGGCCGCGGTGCCGGAAGATAGCGCTATCCTGCAGCGCGAGTTGGCGCAGCTCCTCGATTTGCTCCACAATAACAACATGAAAGCGATCGCGCAGTTCGAGACGCTGCGCCCCGCCCTCGCCCGCCTCGAACCATGCCAGGTGGCCCCGCTGGCGGATGCCGTGGCGACCCTGCGCTTCGAAGAGGCCGCGCAGCTGGTGCGGACGCTACTGGATACGAAGGAAGATGCATGAGCTGGACCGACATGGCCGTCAACGGCCGCATCCTGGTGGTCGACGATGCAATGGAAAACATCCAGATCCTGCACGGCGCCCTGCAGGACGAGCACGAGGTGTTGTTCGCGATGGACGGTCCGCGCGCGCTCGAGATCGCCCGTACCCAGCAGCCCGACCTGATCCTGCTGGACGCCGTCATGCCCGGCATGGACGGGTATGCCGTCTGCAAGGAATTGCTGGCGGCGCCCGAGACGAGCGACATCCCCGTGATCTTCGTGACGGCGCTGAAGTCGCCCGAGGACGAGACGCGCGCACTGGGCGCCGGCGCGGCCGACTTCATCAGCAAGCCGGTGAACGCCGCCGTCGTGCGCGCCCGCGTGCGCACGCAACTGACCGTCAAGCGCCAGCGCGACGCCCTGCGCGCGCTGATCCTCACGGACGCCCTGACCGGCGTCGCGAACCGCCGCCACGGCGAGGAATTGCTGGAAAAAGAGATCAAGCGCGCCCGCCGCTACCGCGTGCCGCTCGCGCTGCTGTCGTTCGACATCGACCGTTTCAAGGTGGTCAACGACACGTACGGCTACCCGGTCGGCGACGTGGCGCTGCGCACCGTGGCCGACACGACGCGCGCCGTGCTGCGCGCCAGCGACATCCTCGTGCGTTCGGGCGGCGAGGAATTCCACATCATCGCGCCGCACACGAGCGCCATCGACGGTTTGAAAATGGCGGAAAAGGTGCGCGTGGCGATCGAACAGGCGGAGATTCCCGGCTGCGACCACGTGACGGTGAGCCTCGGCGTGGCCCAGCTGGGCGAGCAGGAAAGCGGCGATTCGCTGACGCAGCGGACCGATGCCGCCCTCGCGCGCGCCAAGCGGGCGGGCCGCAACTGCGTCGAACTGGCGATGCAGTGAACGGCGGCGCGCCGATGCGCACGGTAGCGACGAACCCGCGCCTGCTCGGCTGGCTGCGGACGTATCGCCGCGACGATCTCGCGGGCGACGTGGGCGCCGGCATCGTCGTGGCCATGATGATGATCCCGCAGGGCATGGCCTACGCGCTCGTCGCCGGCCTGCCGCCCGTCGCGGGCCTGTATGCCAGCATCGTGCCGCCGCTGCTGTACGCCCTGTTCGGCACGAGTTCCTCGCAATCCGTCGGGCCGATGGCGATCATCTCGCTGATGACGGCGTCCGCGCTGGCGCCGGAAGCATCGCCGGGCAGCGCGCTGTACGGCATGCTGGCGGCGCAGCTGGCGCTGGTGTCCGGGGTCGTGCTGCTCGCGTGCGGCCTGCTGCGCGTGGGCTACCTCGCCAACTTCTTCTCGCGCCCCGTGATGAGCGGCTTCACGCTGGGCTCCGCCGTCGTCATCTCGCTGGGGCAGGTGCGCACCCTGCTGGGCGGCGCGCTGCCGCACGTGCACGGTCCCAGCGCCGCGCTGGGCGTCGGGAGTATCGCGCTGCTGCTGTTCGCGCGGCGCTGGGAC
>NZ_JBKYMO010000795.1:0-1796 GCF_047302915.1 Massilia sp. CT11-108
GGCTCAGGCGGTGCAGGCGGCACCGGCGGGACAGGAGGCTGCGGCGGCACCGGCGTCTCGCCCGGAATGATGACAGGCGCCGTGATCACCGGCGCCGGCAGCGGCTGCGGCAGCGGACCGGTCGGATTCGTCAGCGCTTCCAGCAGCGCGGCCGTCTCGACGTCCGGATTGCCGTCGATGTTGGCCGGACGGTATTTCATCTGGAATGCCGACAGTACGGTGCGCGTCTGCTCGTCGAGCACGCCCGACTGGACGAGGCCATAGCCCCACGTCGCCAGTTTCTTCTGGTACCACGCGATGTCCGGCAGCTGGACCTGGAAGATCGGCACGAGCATCGCGACGCGGTTCGCATCCGGCCACGCGACGAGGCCCGCGGCCGCAAGCTGGCGCCAGGGGAACATCGGGCCCGGGTCCTGCTTGCGCAGCGGGGCGATGTCGGAGTGGCCCAGCACGTTTTCCGGTGCGATGTGGTGGCGCGTGACGATGTCGCGCACGAGCGGGATCAGCGCGTCGATCTGCGCTTGCGGGAACGGCGCGTAGACGCGGCCGTTCGGCGTATCTTTCCAGCCAAGGTTGACGATCTCGATGCCGATCGAGCTGTTGTTCAGCTGCGTGAAATTCTTCCAGCTCGAGTTACCCGCATGCCAGGCCGCGTTCTTTTCGTCGACGAGGTTGTAGATGACGGGGACAGGGTCGGCGGTCACGAGGTAATGGGCGCTGACCTCCTGCTGGGTCAGGATCCTGAGCGACTCCGGGAAGTTCTGGGCGGTGTAATGCAGCACGAGGAAACGTACGCGGCTGGCCTGCCCCTTGGCCGTGTACGTGTGGTCGTATTGCGGTCCGGTGGGCGGCGGCGTGGCGCAGCCGGCGAGCAGGGCGAGGAGCAGGGTCGCGACGAGTGTCTTCATGTCGATGTCGTAGAGTTGGATGAATCGGCGGCGAGCGCCATGCGCGCCGCCGCGTGATGGGCGTGGCCCGGTGTCTGGGTCAGCGCAATGCCGGGCACGCTTGTCCGCATCGTGTCGACGATCAGCGGATGCAGTTCCGCCGCCCGCCCGGACACGGCGACGGGACGCGGTCCGAAGCGCCCCGTCAGCGCCAGCGCGAGGCGCGCGAGTTCGCGGCCGGCCGCGCGCAGGACGTCGGCTGCGACGGGATCCTTATCGGCCGTCGCGGCCACCGCGAGCGCCAGCTTGCCGACGGCGCCCCGTTCCTGGCCATAGATGAACTGGCGCGAATATGCCCAGTCGGCGCCGCCGACGTAGTCGAACACGGCTTGCGCCAGCGGCGATTGTTCCCAGCTGCCGGGCCGCTCGTCTTCGAGGCGCCAGATGTGGCGCAGCGCTTCCTTCGCGATCCAGAAGCCGCCGCCGCCATCGTCCAGCACGACGCCGCGTCCGCCCGCGCGGTGGAACTGGCCGTGCGCGTCGACGAAGGCGCCGATGGAGCCCGTGCCCGCGTACACGAGATAGCCTTCACCCGGCGCGAAGCTGGCGCGATAGGCGATTTCCATGTCGCTGCAGAAGTGGATGCGGCCCGGGTCGAGATGCAGTTCTTCCGCGAGCCAGCGCTGCAGCAGTTCGCTGTCGCCGCCGAAGCCCGTCAGGCCCGCTTCCACCCGGCCCGGCACGCCGTGCACGAGGGCTCGCGTCGCCAGTTCGGCGAAGGTGGCGCGGACCGTGTCGCGGCCGTGCGGCGTACCCATCTGCAGGGCCGACACGCCCGCGCCCCCGCCCAGTGTCTTATAAACATAAGACGCAGCCCACGAAAAGAGAGGTGTAGAAATAGGGGGTGGC
>NZ_JBKYMO010000796.1:0-1793 GCF_047302915.1 Massilia sp. CT11-108
GATGCGATGCGGTTGCGGGCGCTGCCGCGGTCCGGCCGGCCATGGCCACCTGTCCGCCCATCAGTGTCGCGGCGCCCAGCAGCCGCATCGCATCTCGTCTCGTCGTCATCGTGTCTCCTGTCGTGTGTTGTCGGCCGCGCGATTGGAAACGTTACCAATCGAAGTCGGACGACTATACCACTCGTCGTTTCACGATGTCAAAAGACGTGTCAAAGGATCTCCCGCACCAGCTCGGACGGCCGGCACAGCCGCACACCCTTGGTCGTGACGACGAACGGACGATTGATGAGGATCGGATGCGCGACCATTGCGTCGAGCAGCGCGTCGTCGGTCGTGGCCGGGTCATCCAGGCCGAGTTCCTTGAACAGCGCCTCCTTGCTGCGCACGGCGTCGCGCACTTGCAAACCCGCGCGGGCGATCAAGTCCTGCAGCTCGTCCCGCGTCGGCGGCTGGACGAGATAGTCGACGACGCGGGGTTCGGCGCCGGTCGCGCGGATCGTCTCCAGGGTCGTGCGCGACGTGCCGCAGCGGCTATTGTGAAAAATCGTGATGTCCATCTTGAAAATCCTTGTTTGAGAGGCAAGGATGATACCGACGCGGCCGCAACGCTTCCAGTCTTTTTGCTTGTCCGCCTTCTGGTAGCGCTATAAAATGCCCGGTTTGCTTGCCGAGACGCAATCATCATTGCTTGCAGGCGGCCTGCCGTATGGAGAGAACATGGACGACTACCTGGTGCGCCCCGAGGGGTTGCCGACCTGGCGCCAGCGCGCCGCGCTGCGTCTGCTGAACGCATTCGGCTGGCGCTTGAATTTCAAACCCCTGCCCGGTCCGCACGGCATCGTGGTCGTGTATCCGCACACATCGAACTGGGATTTCCCCATCGGCCTGTTGGCCAAGTGGGCCGTCGGCATCCAGTTCCGCTGGCTCGCCAAGGATTCGCTGTTCCGCGGCCCGATGGGCGCCCTGATGCGCTACTGGGGCGGCGTGGCCGTCGACCGCAGCTCGCCGCAGGGCGCGATCCGGCGCCTCGCGCAGACGATGCACGCGGCCGACTGGTTCTGGCTCGCCATCACGCCGGAAGGCACGCGCAGCTACCGGCCGCACTGGAAGAGCGGTTTCTATCGCATCGCGCTCGCCGCCGACGTGCCGGTGCTGCTCGTCGCGCTCGACTACGGCAAGAAGGTCATCGACGTCACGCGTACGCTGACGATGACGGGCGACGAGGCGGTCGACATGGCCGCCATCGCGCAGGCGTACGACGGCGTGCGCGCGCTGTATCCGGAGAACGCGGCGCCGATCCGCCTGACCGACCCAGGATCGCGTTCAGGCGACGCCCGCAAGCAGGTATAAGCCGGCCGCGCCGATCGCGGCGCCAGCCATCCGGCGCACGCGTTCCCCCGGCAACGCGCCGGCCAGCATCAGCAGGGCGCTCGCGACGAGGAAGCCGGCGCCGCTCGCCATCCCCGCCAGTTCCCGCCCGTGCGCCAGCCCGTGCAGGAACGCGCATCCCCCCACGACGACGATCGCCACCTGCGGCGGCAGGCGCCGCTGCAGGCCCGGCGCGCACGCAACCAGGGCGCCCAGCAGCAGCACGGTCGCGGCGATCGACGTCTCCAGCGCGGGCAGCACGAGGCCCGCGCCGGCGCAGGCCGCGCCGACCGCCAGCAGCGCGCACAGGTGATCCAGCCCCGTCAACGGATGCAGCAGGCCGGCCGTGAAGCCGCCGTCGGGGTCGGTGGGGTTTACACATCAGACGCGGCCGGCGGATAGAGGGGGGGTGGTGGGGGGGGGGG
>NZ_JBKYMO010000797.1:0-1791 GCF_047302915.1 Massilia sp. CT11-108
GACCAGCTGCACGCCGCGCCCCACCGGCCAGCGGTCGGCGTTCGCGGGCAGCAGCGAGGCGGCGCCCATGGTCCGCACGATGCCGCTGGCGTCCTGCTCGACGCGCAAGGCGTTGTCGGTGCCGACGAGCGCCAGCAGGCTGCCGGGCCCCAGCGTGGGCGAGCTGACGAACGACGTGAAATACGCGGCGTCGACGGCCATCAGCAGCACGCCGTCGAAGCCGTCGTCAGGCGTGTCGAGCCGGCGCGTGAAGAGGATGGTGCCACGCGCTTCGTCCAGTTCCGGCGGCGGCGTGCCGATGCGCAGCGCGGTCGAGATGGCGTTGCGGTGCTGGATGAAGAAGTCGGCCCGGGACAGATTCAGCCCGCGCGCGTGGATGCGGCTCGAGGAGCGGACCGCGCCGTCCGGCCCGATCACGCTCACGTTGACGAAGGCGGCGTCGGTGAACATGCCGTCGCGGCGCATGTTCTCGATCAGGCTGCGGTCGCGCGCGTGCTCCCAGCTGTGCTTGAGCTGCATGGTGATCTGGTCGACCTGGGCGACCGAGCGGGTGACGTACTGCTCGTAGGCTTCGGCATACGCGTCGGCCTCCTTGAACGCCTGCTCCTCGGCGCGCCGGCGTTCCGCGCCGGCGTGCAGGATGGTGGCGGTCCAGAGGGCGGCACAGGCGAGCAGGGCCAGCGCGGGCCACAGCAGCGCGAGGAATCGGTGGGTGCGCGGGGCGGTGTGCGCACTGGACTTGGACATGCGGGTTCCGTCAGAAGGGCGTGCGGGGATGCACGCTCAGTTACTGTTCAGCAACTCGCAGTGTAAGAAAAGAAAGTGACGGGATGATGACACGGCCGCGCGTCAGGCCGGCGTGCCCTTCGCCAGCGCCTGCGCCAGCGCATCCACGTCGGCCGGCTTCACGAAATGGTAATGGAAACCCGCGGCCTTCGACGCGTCGCGGTCCTGCTGCTGGCCATAGCCCGTGAGCGCGATGAACAGCGCCCCGGCCGCACGCGGCAGCGCGCGGATCTGGCGCGCCAGTTCGTGGCCGTCCATGCCCGGCAGGCCGATGTCGAGGACGAACGCGTCGAAGGACCGTTCGCGCGCGCAGGCGAGCGCCTCGCCGAACGCTTCGGCAGACTGGGTTACCTGGCGCGGGAATTGTGCGACGTCATTCCCGCCCTGCTCGAACAGGCCGCCGGCGACAGCGCCGATGCGGCGTCACGACCTTCCGGCAGCTTCGCCGGGGGACAAAGGGTTGAACGATGACGGTTCGGCTCTTATCTAATCCGCATGTGTCGACGTTGCAGGCGGCACGGCGGAACAAGGGAAACTCTGGTTTCCCAAAGCAGAAGGCGTGCAATCCGACGAACCGGCCGGCACGCTGCCGGTCAAATGCTGACAGTCGGATTCGTACGCCACCGGGGCCGCGTATTGCGTCGGTTCCCTGATGGTTCACGCTTGGACCGCATGGTCCATCGGGAACCCTAAGCCCCGCCTCACTTCCAGTGCTCACCGGGAGACGGCGGTAAACGATAGACGTGAACGAGGAGTAAAACAAATGAAAGCTCTTAACAACGCATCGAAAATTCTGTTTGCTGCAGCCCTGATGGCCAGCCTGGCCGCTTGCAAGAAGAATGACACCACCAGCACGACCGGTACCGGCGACACGTCGGCCACCGCGCCGAGCAGCAGCTCCGGCACCAGCGGCACGACCGGCGCCACCGGCACGGGCACGACGGGTGACACCACCGGCACCGGGACCGGCGCGACCGGCACGATGGGCGGCGCAACCGGCGCGAC
>NZ_JBKYMO010000798.1:0-1788 GCF_047302915.1 Massilia sp. CT11-108
GTCTCGGCGTGCTCGCGCAGGGCCGGCGCGCCGACCTGCTCGTGCTGGACAGCGCGCACCCGAACCTGGACGGCGTGCCGCCGCACGAGGTATTGGGCCGCTTCCTGTTCAGCGGCAACGACAACCTCGTGCGCGACGTGCTGGCCGGCGGCCACTGGGTGGTGCAGGGTGGCCGCCACAAGGCGCAGGACGCGATCGCGCAGCGCTACAAGGCCGCAGCGCGTACACTGCACGCACATTGATGCCAACGACGAAGGGAAGCAAGCCATGACGATGCTGATTCCGTATGCGAACCTCGAACCGGTGTCGTGGAAGAACGGCGGCGGCAGCACGACCGAAATCGCCGTGTTCCCACCGGACGCCGACTTCGACGACTTCGACTGGCGCGTGAGCCTCGCCACGATCGCGAACGACGGCCCGTTCTCCATGTTCCCCGGCGTGGAGCGCACGCTGGTGCTCGTCGACGGTCCCGGCATGACGCTCGACATCGACGGCACGCCCACGCTGCTGTCGAAGGGCGAACCGGTCGCCGCGTTCGACGGCGAGTCGCGCGTGGAGGCCAAGCTGAACCGCGGCGCCAGCACCGACTTCAACGTGATGACCCGGACGGACCGCTGCTGGCACCGCTTCGGCCGCCGCCGGCTCGACGGCGACTCCACGTTCGTCGCGCGCGCCGACGTCACCGTGCTGTTCCTGGCCGAAGGCGACAGCCTGGAACTCTGCAGCGACGACCAGCGCATCAACCTCGTGCGCTTCGACGCCGTCGTGCTCGACCCGGACACGAAGTGGAAGCTGCGCGCGGAGCAGGGCGCCATCTTCATCGTCGACATCCATTACTACGACGACGAGGACGACCTCGACAACGAGGACGGCATGTATGAGTGAAGCCGTCGACGTCCTGTACGCGAATGCGCGCGTCGCGACGCTGGCGGATGGCTATGGGATCATCGACGATGGCGCCGTCGCCGTGCGTGACGGCCGTATCGCATGGGTGGGGCCGCGTGCCGAGGCGCCGCCGGCCTCCATCACGCACGATTGCAACGGTCTGTGGCTGACGCCCGGCCTCGTCGACTGCCACACGCACGTCGTCCACGCGGGCAACCGCAGCGACGAATGGGAAGCGCGCCTGAACGGCGCCACGTATGAAGACATCGCGCTGGCCGGTGGCGGCATCATGTCGACCGTGCGCGCCACCCGGGCGGCATCGGAGGACGACTTATTGAAAGCCAGCCTGCCGCGCATCCGTGCGTTGCTGGCCGAAGGCGTGACGACATTGGAAATCAAGTCCGGCTACGGCCTCGACGTCGAATCCGAAGCGAAGATGCTGCGCGTGGCGCGCCGCGTGGGCGAGCTGCTGCCGGTGACCGTCCGCACGACCTTCCTCGGCGCGCACGCGCTGCCGCCCGAGTACGCGGGCCGCGCGGACGACTACATCGACATGCTGTGCAGCGAGATGCTGCCGGCGCTGGCGGCGCAGGGTCTCGTGGATGCGGTCGACGCGTTCTGCGAGCGCATCGGCTTTTCGCACGACCAGACGGCGCGCGTGTTCGACGTCGCACGGCGTCTCGGTCTGCCCGTGAAGCTGCACGCGGAGCAACTGTCCGACCAGGGCGGCGCGGCGCTCGTGGCGCGCTATGGCGGGCTGTCGGCCGATCACCTGGAGTGGCTGTCGGACGAGGGCGTGGCCGCGATGGCGCGCGCGGGTACCGTCGCCGTGCTGCTGCCGGGTGCGTATTACTTCCTGCGCGAGACGCGCATGCCGCCGCTGGCGCAACTGCGCGCCGCGGG
>NZ_JBKYMO010000799.1:0-1787 GCF_047302915.1 Massilia sp. CT11-108
ACCTGGAGCTGGCCGAGCACCTGCTGGCGGACGACGCCGGCCGGCTCGCCGACTGCCTGCACGCGTTGCGCAACGCGGGCATCCGGCTGTGCCTCGACGGCTTCGGCACCGGCTCGTCGAGCCTCGTCAACCTGCAGCGGCTGCCGATCGACGTCCTCAAGATCGACGGCTCCTTCATCGCGCGCGTGCCCGACGGGGACAGCGCGGCGGCGGTCGTGGATGCGATCGTCACGATGGGGCACAGCCTCGGCATGCGCGTCGTCGCCGACGGCGTCGAGCGCGAAGGGCAGTGCGACTTCCTGGCGCGTCACATGTGCGATGCGGTGCAGGGCGATTTCGTCTCCGCGCCGGTGCCGTTCGACGCGCTGACCGCGCTGCTGCAGACCGGCCCCGGCCTGGCGCCGCGCCTGCTGCGCTTCAACCGCACGCAACCCACGCTGCTGCTCGTCGACGACGAGCCGAGCATCGTGTCGTCGCTGCGGCGCCTGCTGCGCGGCGACGGCTACCGCATCCTGACCGCGAACAGCGGCAGCGAAGGCCTGAAGCTGCTGGAAGAACATACCGTCGACCTGATCGTGTCCGACCAGCGCATGCCCGAGATGACCGGCGTCGAATTCCTGCGCAAGGTGCGCCAGCTGTACCCGGATACGGTGCGCATCGTCTTGTCCGGCTACACCGAGCTGCAGACGGTGACGGACGCGGTGAACGGCGGCGCGATCTACAAATTCCTCACCAAGCCGTGGGACGACGAGCAACTGCGCGGCCACATCCAGGAGGCGGTCGCATACGGCGCGATGGCCAACGAAAACCGCCTGCTCACGCTGGAAGTGCGCACGGCGAACCAGAAGCTCGCGGCCGTGAACCGCCAGCTCGAATCCGTGCTGGCGCGCCAGCGGAGCGACATCGAACAGGGCGAGATCAGCCTCGACATCGTGCACGAGGCGCTCGACAACGTGCCCGTGCCGGTGCTGGCGGGCGACGACACCGGCACCATCGTGCTGGCCAATCGCGCGGCGCACGGGCTGTTCGCGGCGCAGGGGCCCGTGCTGGGATGCGCGCTGCGCCAGCTGTTCCCGGGTTTGCCCGAGCCGCTGCCGGACGGCGCGAGTTTCGCCTTCGAACACAAGCTCGGAGAGCAGCGGCTGCATGCCCGCGCGCAGCCGATGGGCAACGGCTCCCAGTCGCGGGGCTGGCTGATCGTGATCGAGCCGGCATGACGACGACCGTGGTGGAACTTACCCAGGTGGTGCAGCGCCTGCGCGACCTGCCGGCGCTGCCGTCCATCGTGCTCGACCTGATCAGTTCGTTCGGGCGCGAGGACGTCGACGTGACGACGCTGGCGGAAAAGATGTCGCGCGACCAGGCGCTGGCCGCGAAGATCCTGCGCCTGGCGAATTCGTCGTTCTACGGCCTCCCGGCCAAGGTGAAAACGGTGAAGCAGGCGATCGTCGTGCTCGGGTTCGACAGCGCGCGGGCGCTGGCCGTGGCGAGCACCGTCATCGACCGCTTCGGCGGCGCCGGCGGGCCCAGGGTCGACGTCGCGCACTTCTGGCGCCATTCGATCGCGACGGCGCTGTGCGCCCGCAGCCTCGCGCGCCAGGCGGGGCTCGACCAGGATGCCGCCTTCATCGGCGGCCTGCTGCACGACATCGGCCGGCTCGTGCTGGCGATCAGCTTTCCCGAACAGTATGCCCGGGTGATCGCCGAGTACGAAGACGTGGGCCTGTCCGCGGTGGAGCGGCGCGTGCTCGGCGTGGACCACGAGCACGCCGGCCAGCTGCTTGCCG
>NZ_JBKYMO010000800.1:0-1784 GCF_047302915.1 Massilia sp. CT11-108
GTATCGCCGGCCAGGTGCAGCCGGCCGCCCTCGATGCGGGCGGCGCGTACGAGCGCCGGCGTCAGTTCGAGGACGCGGCCCGCCGGCGTGTCCTGCATCCAGAAACGCTGCGACGTGCCCTCGTCCGCGATCAGGAGCAGCAGCGGCGCGCGTCCACCACCCGTGATGCGTACGCGCGCCAGGCCCGTGTGCGCATACGCGAGCTTCAGGTCCCCGCGCGCCGCGTCGAACGTCGTGCGCACGTCGCCCGCCAATACCTCGACTTTCGGTGCGGATGCATAGCGCAGCACCGTCTCGCCGCTCTCGCCGTCACGGCCGTGCAGCAGCACGACGTCGCGCGCCCCGTCGCGCAATTGCGCCTGCAGTTCGGACGTGGCATACACGAGGTGCTGGCGCTCCAGCGCGTAATCGGCCAGCAGCATCTTCGCGTCCTGGCCATTCAGGCGCGCTGCGATCGTGTACGTGCCGTCGCGCGTGGTGACGTCGAACGAGAACGCATCGTCGGTCAGCAGGTCGGACGGGCCGTGCACGGCGAACAGCACGTGCGTGCCGAGCTCCGTGTTGACGTTGTGGTAGAGCCGCACGCGCGGGTTCGTGGTGCGGATCTCCGGTCCCTTGTCCATGCGCGCGAGCACCGGCGCGGCCGCCTGCACGAACATGCCCTGCTGCTTCAGCGCCAGCGCCTTCGGACGCAGGCCGCGGTCTTCCGCGATCGGGGCGCCGTAGTCGTACGACGTGTACACGATGGGCCCCGGCAGCCAGCCCCACGACGTGCCGCCGAACGCCATGTAGATGTTGTGGAGCGTGATGCGGTTCATCAGGTTCGTCCCGTAGAACACGCGCTGGTAGCCCTTGCCCTGGCGTTGGGCCGTGCACGCGTACGTGCCGTTCGAGCCCCAGTAGTCGAACCAGCCCGCCCCGATCTCCGCCACGAAGCCGGGCGTACCGGGGGAGCTGGCCGCGCCCGCCTTCGGTCCCGGCGTCGCGTAGATGCCCCAGTCCGGCGCCTTGTTCGGGCCCGCCGGATTCGCGTGGACGTCGCAGGCGCCGCCCGGATAACCGTCGAACGCATACAGGTCCACCGGTCCCGGATTCGCCCACGGCGCGGACGACGCCGCCGGCGTCCAGTCGGGCAGCCGACCCGCAGCGTTGTGGAACAGCGGCACCGTGATGCCGTCCGCGCGCGCCTTCGCCGCCAGGTGCGCCATCTGGCGTACGTGTTTCGGCTCCACCTTGCCCAGTTCATTCTCGAGCTGGTAGGCGATCACGGTACCGCCGCCCGTCGTCGCCTGGTGGCGCGCGATGATGGCGTCGATCTGCGTCATCCATTCGTCGACGGCCGCCAGGTAGGCCGGATCGTCCGTGCGCGCCTCCGCCCGGTTGCGGAACATCCAGCCGGGGAAACCGCCGCCGGACAGCTCCGCATTGACGTACGGCCCCATGCGCGCGATCACGTACATGCCCTCTTCCTCCGCGATCTCGAGCGCCCGCTCCACGTTGCGCACGCCGGAAAAATCGTAGACGCCCGGCGCCGGCGAGTGATAGCCCCAGTCGAAATAGAACGACACGCCGTTGAACCCGACCGCCTTCATCTTCTGGATCACGTCGCGCCACTGCGCGGGGTCGGGCAGCCGGAACGGGTGGATCTCGCCGGACCACACGACGATCCGCTTGCCGCCGACCGTCAGCGAGTACGGATCCCAGCCGACCTGCCGCGCCTTGCCGCGCGGGCGAACGGCGGCGGCGACGTCCTGCGCACGGTCGGCCAGCATGTCCGGCGCGGC
>NZ_JBKYMO010000801.1:0-1776 GCF_047302915.1 Massilia sp. CT11-108
GCCGTGCACACGTCGGCCGTGCCGGCGCAGCGCGCGATCAGCGCCGGCCGGCGGTCGATCATCGCGTTCCAGATCTGCCGCGCGCCATCGTAGTCCGGGTCGCCCGGCTGCAGCAGCGGCCCTCTCAGCGCCGTCCGCAGGCCGTCGACCACTTCGTTCTTCAAGCCCGTCATGTCGTCCTCCCCATGTCCCCGCCTCCTTGCAGCATAGGAGACCGCGCGGACGTTGCAAGGAAGCTGGACCATGAAACTAGTCGTTCCGTACTGGGTTTGCCACGCATAAACAGGAGGTTTGTCTAGCGAAACCGGGACACTCGGCTGATGCCCGCGAATTTCTCTATCGATAGACTTGTTCCCAAGCATTGACACTAAGAAAACTAATATCTGGTCTGAGTCACGCAGGGAGCAAACAACATGAATGAGCTCGACGCCTTTCTCGCACTCGCCGGCATGCTGGCGACGAATCCCCGCACGGTGGTGTTGTTCGTGCTGCTCGTGGTGGCCGCCGTGCTGGACGTGCGCCACCAGCGCATCCCCAACTGGCTGACGATGGGCGGCCTGGCCTTCGGCCTCGGCTACAGCGTGTTCGTGCCGTTCTGGGGCGACCACGGCATCCTGTGGGCGCTGGCCGGCGCCGGCGCCGGCTTCGCCGTCCTGTTTCCGCTGTGGCTGCTTCGCCTCACGGGCGCAGGCGACGTCAAGCTGATGGCGATGGCCGGTTCGCTGCTCGGCCTGCAGGCCATCCCGCTCGCCCTGATCGGCTCCTTTGCCGCCGGCGGCGCGTGCGCCATCGCCTTTGCGCTGGCCCACCGCAACCTGCGCGTCATGCTGGGCAACGTCATGCGGATCCTGCACCTGGGCGGCATCGCGGTGGCGGCCGGCGTTCCCGTCCGGATCGCGACGACGGGCTACGGTTCCGTCGGCAGGCTGCCGTACGGCGTCCCCCTCGCGCTGGGCACCATCACGACGACCGTCGCCGCGCACTTCGGTTTCCTCTGACTTCCGACACGACTCCGGTGACATCATGAAAAACGTCAAGGCATTCGCCCTGCTGCTGGTCGCAGCCGTCCTCGGCCTCGTGGCCGCCCTCTACGCCAACAACTGGGTCGACCGGCACAACAAGGTCGCGGCCAACAAGGTGGTCGTCGCCACCGTCGACATTCCGGCCGGCAGCCGGCTCGAACCGGAAATGCTGACGACGATCGACTGGCCCGCCACCGCGCTGCCGACAGGCGCGGTGGCCGATCCCGCCGCGCTGAAGGCCCGCGTCGTCAAGCTGGACGTGGTGCGCGGCGAGGCCATCATCGACGGCAAGCTGGCCCCGGCCGGCACGATGGGCGGCCTGTCCGCCGTCATCGCCGAGGGCAAGCGGGCGATGACGGTGCGCGTCAACGACGTCGTCGGCGTGGCCGGCTTCGCCCTCCCCGGGAACTACGTCGACATCCTCGTCCACGCCCAGCGCGACGAGGGCAAGGGCGAGACGAAGCCGATCAGCAAGACGGTGCTCGAACATGTGCTCGTGCTGGCCGTGGCGCAGGAAGCAGGCCGCGACGACACCAAGCCGAAGGTCGTCAACGCCGTCACGCTCGAGCTGTCGCTGGCCGACTCGGAAAAACTCGACCTGGCCCGCAGCATCGGCACCCTGTCGCTCGCCCTGCGCAACCAGTCGGACGAAGCGACCGTCAGCACAGCCGGCATCACCCGCACCGAACTGCTGGGCGAGCCGAAAGTCTTCAAGACCGCGGCGCCCGTCCGCGTGACGCCGCCCCGGCCGCGA
>NZ_JBKYMO010000802.1:0-1759 GCF_047302915.1 Massilia sp. CT11-108
ACCTTCATCTCGCCGTCCGCGCTGTTCGTGCCGGGACTTTCGAAGGATCGCGGGCGATGGCCGTGACCTGGTGGTTGCGCGAAACGAGTTCGTTCAGGATGCGTGTGCCGACGTTGCCGGTGGCGCCGATGAGAGCGATGCGTGCCATGGAATTCCTTTGGTCTGTGGTTGAGGATAGGTCTAAAATCGAGACCGTAGAATCATCTTATGCCAGCCTGCATATGCCGCACAAGAAGTCAGAACGGCATGATCAGGTCAGCGGAAACTGACCATTACCCGTGAACACGCCATGTCCAAGACCACCCTGCTCGCCACCGACCGCCCCTTCGACCAACCCTGCCCCATCCGCGACGTGCTGGACCGCATCGGCGACCAGTGGAGCATCCTCGTGCTCGATGCGCTCGAGGGCGGCACGAAGCGTTTCAACGAATTGATGCGCGCGCTGGGCGACATCTCCAAGCAGATGCTGTCGCAGACGTTGAAGCGCCTGGAGGAGGACGGCTTCGTGCGCCGCACCGTCTATCCGGAAGTGCCGCCGCGGGTCGAGTACGACCTCACGCCGCTGGGTCACTCGTTCCTCGTGCCGATGAAGGGCCTCGTCACCTGGGCCGACGAGCACCACCGCCACGTGTGCGAGGCGCGGCGTGAATACAAGGGTATCGTCCCGCGCTGACGTAAAAAATCGTCTGCTGCTGAGTGTTATCGCTATACATTCCCTGTCATCAAACTGTTAGGATCGTGCGATCAGCACCATGACAAGGAGACGGCAGTGACGAAGATGAATCCCGCCCGGCGGCGCGTGCTCGCGACGCTGGGCCTCGCGGCGGCATACCCCGGCCTGGCCGGCGCCACCGTCGTGGCACGCACGGAGGGCAACAAGGAACAACTGGCGTTGTGGTACGAGCGCCCCGCCGGTCCATGGGTCGAGGCCCTCCCCGTCGGCAACGGCCGGCTCGGCGCGATGGTGTACGGCCGCCCGCTGCAGGAGCGCCTGCAACTGAATGAAGACACGCTGTGGGCCGGCGGCCCGTACCGCTTCGACAATCCCGGATTCAAGACCGCGCTGCCGCGCGTGCGCGCCCTGATCGACGCGGGCCGCTTCATCGAAGCGCGCGACCTCGTATCGAAGGACATGATCGCGAAACCGGCCACGCAGATGCCTTATGGCGCGGCCGGCGACCTGCTGCTGGACTTCCATGGACTCACGCCGACGGCTGCGTATCGCCGCTCGCTCGACCTCGACACCGCCATCGCCACGACGCGCTTCACGAGCGGCGGCGCGCGCCATGTGCGCGAGACGTTCGCGAGCGCGCCCGACCAGGTGATCGTGCTGCACCTGCAGGCAAGCGGCGGCGGCACCCTCGACTTCGACGTCGGCTACCGCCACCCGCGCCAGGTCGATTACGGCAAGGCCAATTACGACGGCAAGTCCGCAGATGACCCGTCGGCCGCCACGGGTGCGCCCTGGGACGTGAAGGAAGACCTGGAAGAATCGAAGCGGCCGGCCAGCCTGGCGATCCGCGCGGACGGTCCGCGCGCCCTGCTGGTCGAAGGCCGCAACGCGGACGCCGCCGGCGTCAAGGGCGTGTTGCGCTACGCCGTACGCGTGCAGGCCATGGGCGACGGCAAGGTCGACGTCGAGGGCGGCCGCCTGCGCGTGCGCGGTGCGCGCGAGGTCACGCTGCTCATCGGCGCCGCCACCAGCTTCGTCAACTTCCGCGACACGAGCGGCGACCCGGTGCAGGCCGTGCGCACGCGC
>NZ_JBKYMO010000803.1:0-1755 GCF_047302915.1 Massilia sp. CT11-108
ATCGTCGGCACCAACGCGCTGCTCGGCCGCCGCGCACTGCTGGGGGAACGCAGCTGGCGGCCGGACCTGCGCGTGCGCGTGCGCATCGGCCCCCTCGACCGTGCCCGCTACGATCACTTCCTGCCCGGCGCCCCGGGCGCCCGCGCGCTGCGCACCCTATTGCGACTGTTCGCCGTGCCGACCCTTGCCTACGACATCGTGCTCGTGCTGCGCCAGGCCGACCTGGGGCCGGCGCAGCTGGACGGGTCCGGGCGCCGGCTCGGTCTGGACAGCTACCTGTTGTCGGTACCCGCCGCGGCCGACCGGGCCGACCTCTGTTACGAACTCCGCCCGCTGGATCCGCTGCCCGCTTTACAATCCGCTTGACCTTCCCATTGTAGGAAGGCATATCCTGTACTGGTAATGACAGGAGGATACCCATGGCGATCGATATCGACATCAGCGGAATGACGTGCGCCTCGTGCGTGGCGCGCGTCGAAAAGGCGATCAAGGCCGTGCCGGGCGTGCGCGACGCGAGCGTCAACCTGGCCACGGAACGCGCGGCCGTGCAGGGCGAGGGGCTCGACCTGCAGGCCATCCTGGCCGCCGTCGAGCAGGCCGGCTACACGGCGCGGCCGACCGGGACCCCGAAGGCGGAAACTGCGCCGGGCCTGCCGACGTGGTGGCCCGTGGCGCTGGCAGCGTTACTGAGCCTTCCCCTCATCGCGCCGATGCTGCTGGCACCGTTCGGCATCGACTGGATGCTGCCCGGCTGGCTGCAATTGCTGCTGGCGACGCCCGTCCAGTTCTGGCTCGGCGCGCGCTTTTACCGCGCGGGCTGGAAGGCGCTGCAGGCCGGCGCCGGCAACATGGACCTGCTCGTGGCCATCGGCACGTCGGCCGCGTATTTCCTGTCGCTCTGGCAGTTGTTGAATGCGGGCGGACACGGCCACCTGTACTTCGAATCGGCCGCGGTCGTCATCTCGCTCGTGCTGCTCGGTAAATGGCTGGAAGGCCGGGCGAAGCACCAGACCGTCGCGGCGATCCGCGCGCTCGAGGCGCTGCGGCCTTCGGAAGCCATCGTCCGGCGCGACGGCCGCGACACCGTCATGGCACTCGACGCCCTGCGCGCCGGCGACCTGATGGTCGTGCGGCCGGGCGAGCGCGTGCCCGCCGACGGCAAGGTCGTGGAAGGCGCGAGCCACCTCGATGAAGCGCTGCTGACGGGCGAAAGCCTGCCCGTGGCGAAGGGCGCGGGCGACCGCGTGACGGGCGGCGCCGTCAACGGCGAAGGCCTGCTGCTCATCGAGGCGACCGCGGTCGGCGCGGACAGCATGCTGGCCCGGATCATCCGCATGGTCGAGGATGCGCAGGCCGCGAAGGCGCCGATCCAGCGCCTCGTCGACAAGGTCAGTGCCGTGTTCGTGCCCGTCGTGCTGCTGATTTCCCTGGTCACGCTGCTGGCCTGGGGCTTCGCCACGGGCGACTGGCAGCAGGCATTGCTGAATGCCGTCGCGGTGCAGGTGATCGCGTGCCCGTGCGCGCTGGGTCTCGCCACGCCGACCGGCATCATGGTCGGCACGGGCGCCGCCGCGCGCCACGGAATCCTCATCAAGGACGCCGAAGCGCTGGAGACGGCGCACGCGTTGCAGATGGTCGTGTTCGACAAGACGGGCACGCTGACGGAAGGCCGTCCCCGCGTCGTGGCACTGGAAGGGGACGACCCGCCACGGCTGCTGGCGCTGGCCGCGGCCGTGCAGCAGGGCAGTGCGCACC
>NZ_JBKYMO010000804.1:0-1746 GCF_047302915.1 Massilia sp. CT11-108
GCCCTGCAGGCCGGCGGGGGCGCGGTTCGCGTCGCCGCAGCCGGCTTGCAGGAGCGCCGCGAGTACGAGGACAAGGACGAGCGCGAGCCGGTTCATTTCTTCGCCTCCGCCGTCATTGCCCGGTAATCGTCCGCGCTCTGCGTGGGCAGCTGCATGATGAACGCCACCGTGGACCACAGCTCGTCCTCGCTCAGATGGTATTCCCAGCCCGGCATGCCGCTCATCTTGATGCCGTGCCGCGTGATCCAGTACAGCTCGCGCGGCTTCCAGTGGCGCGTGGCGTCCACCAGCGGACCGGGCACGGGCTGCATGCTCAGGCCATGCTTGCCGGGTGCCGTGCCGGGACCGCCGTGGCACTGGGCACAGTTGTCGCGGTAGACGGCCGCGCCGCGCAGCACCTGCTCGTGGTTGCCCAGCGCGGGTTCGGCCACGCTCTTCGCATGGCGCCGCACCGAGTAATGCATGGCTTGTTCGAGCGTGCTGTAGACGAACGGGAAGTGCTGCGTGGTGGCGCCGATGTCGTACCAGCCGGCGCGCAGCACGACGAAGCCCGCGAGCGCGGCGGCCATCCCCGATCCCAGCAGGGTAGCGATGATGGTCATCATGATCAGGCGGGCGCGCGTGGCGGGCATGCGAGTGTCCCAAACGAATCGTGTTAAAAAAAATGCATCGTCTCCGGTATTATAAAAGCCAACTCAACGTCGTGGATTCAACCGTGCCAACCTCCCTGTCACGCTCTTCCATCGCTTGTGCCGCGCTCGTATTGACGTGCGTAGGGCTGCTGTCCGGCTGTGGCGATGACGACTTCCGCAAGCCGTACATCGGCGGCGACGCGAAGATCGGCAAGCAGCTGATCACGCAATACCAGTGCGGCGCGTGCCACAAGATTCCCGACGTCCCGGGCGCGGGCGGCGAGGCCGGACCGGACCTGGAAAAATTCGGGCGCCTCAGCTACATCGCCGGCGGCATCCCCAACGTGCCGCCGCGCCTCGTGGCCTGGCTGCTCGATCCGCCCGCCCTCAAGCCCGGCACGACGATGCCGAACGTGGGGCTCACCGAGCAGGAGGCGCGCCACTTGGCGGCATACCTGTACACCCTGCGATGAATGGGACGCTGCAATCCGTCCTGCACCCGGCCGGCGCGGATGCCGCGGTCATCAGCCAGTTCGCGTGGGTCCTGTTCGGGGCCGCGACCGTCATCTTCGTCGCCGTGATGGCGCTGATGGCGCTCAGCCTGCGCGACAACACGCGGCCGCTGCGGCCCGGCCTGTGGATCGCGGGGGCGGGCGTCGCGTTTCCCGTGCTCGTGCTGTCGGCGCTGCTCGCGTGGAGCACCTGGCGCAGCGCGCAACTGGTTCCGCAAAGCTCGCGGGCCGCGCTGTCGATCTCCGTCACGGCGCACATGTGGTGGTGGGAAGTGCGCTACCGCGATCCGGCCGGCGGACGCGAGATCGTCACCGCCAACGAGATCCACATCCCCGTCGGGCAGGCCGTGTACGTGGGCCTGAACGCGGCCGACGTGATCCACAGCCTGTGGGTGCCGTCGTTGTCCGGCAAGCGCGACATGATCCCCGGCCGCGTCACCGGCCTCACGTTGCGTGCCGACCGGCCCGGCGTCTACCGCGGCCAGTGCGCGGAATTCTGCGGCGCCCAGCACGCGAACATGGCGCTGCACGTGGTGGCGCTGGCGCCCGACGCGTTCCGCGACTGGCTGCGGCGCCAGGCACTGCCGGCCCGCGCCGATATG
>NZ_JBKYMO010000805.1:0-1745 GCF_047302915.1 Massilia sp. CT11-108
CGCGTGCTGCGCGCGATCGAGTCGGCGCTGGGCCCGGACGCGCGCTGACGCGGCCTGCCATGGCCGCAGCGTGTGTCCGTTATCGCCCGAAGCCGCCATCGATTTTGCTGACTTATAGGACGCCGATTTCCTTGAGCCAGTTTTCCACCAACGAAGGCCAAGCTGCCAAAGGATGGTCTTTCTCCCGAAGACCGAAGGCGTGCCCTCCTTTTGCAAAAAGATGAACCTCGGCCGGTACGCCTGCCTGATTCAGCGCCCGGGCATACAGCGTGCTATTGCAGATAGGGTCGACCGGATCGTCCCAGGCTTGCAATAGAAATGTGGTCGGTGTTTCCTTCGTCACGCGAATGCCTGGTTCGAGTGTTCCAGAGCGACACAGGTGCCCCGGATAAAGCGCAATAGCAAAGTCGGGGCGACTGCTTAACTTGTCCACGGCGTCGACCGGCGCGTAGGCAGACGCAACGATGTTGCTGGTTTGGGCGACCAGATAGCCCCCGGCCGAGAAGCCGATGACACCGATCTTGCGCGGGTCCAGGTTCAGTTCGGTTACCTTCGACCGCACGAGCTTGATGGTCCGCTGCGCATCCTGCAGCGCAAGCGGTATCTTTGGAAAGATTCTGCATCGACATTTCTCATCCCAGTAGTCGTTCCCTCCGGGGACGCGGTATTTGAGCAATACGCAGGTAATCCCGCGTGATGTCAGCCAGTCGCAGATTTCCGTCCCTTCCAGGTCAATGGCCAGGACTCGGAATCCTCCACCGGGAAAGACGATGACGGCGGCTCCGGTGTTCACGCCCTTCGGCGAGTACACGGTCATCGTTGGATTGCTCACGTCATTGATCTGTGCCCATCCACCGTGTCCTGTCGCAGCGACGACCGATTCCGGCTGCTGGGTAGCCACCGCATTGGGGATTGCACCAGGCCAAATATCAATCTGCACATGTCCCGGCGACGGCTGCCAGGTCGCCGCTTGGGCAGACGCGAAGCCTATCAAGAAGACAACTAGACTTATCAAGAAACATGTACGCACGGCCTTCCCCTTGAATGATTTACATTTGCGCCCCTTCCCGGGCTGTGCGGGAAGTGTGTATCAGATAGGGATTCAGGGGGCAGGCGTGTGACGAACCGGGCGGACTACGTGATGAGTTACCGGTACCGGCCTGGCAATCGGTCAGTTCCCGGCCCGATAGCGGACGTTGGTCAGCCGAGTGCATGAGGCTGTTGCTATCGAAGCAGGTCTGCAGCTTTGCCGGGCGCTCTCAGTCGGGAAACACGATCTTCTTCGCGAGCCGCTGGTCGACCACGAGATCGTCCTGCGCGACCGCGACGCACGGCAGGATATAGCCCTCGCGTTTTTCGTCGAGGGACAACCCCGGCCATTCCACGAGATAGCGCACGGTGCCGCCCGCGAGGCGGCAGATGCACGTGCGGCATGTACCGTTGCGGCAGGAGCTGGGCAGGTCGATGCCGGCCCGTTCGGCGGCGTGCAGCACCGTCGTCTCCGTGTCGGTGTCGAAGGACCAGCCGGACGGCTGCAGGGTGATGGTCAACATGGTCATGCGGCGGATTGTACCGCCGGCCCGACGAAGCTGGGTTCGTTCCCGCACAGAGTCCCGTCTTGCGCGGCACTAACCTGAAGCCAACGCAATTTCAGGCAGGACACCATGTTGAAAACGACCCGCATTCCCCTTTTGATCGCCCTGCTGGCCGGCCTCGCCGGTCCGGCGGGCGCCGCGCAACCGCAG